>JAGQNO010000050.1 GCA_020428025.1 Candidatus Saccharimonadota bacterium
GTGGTAGGCGGCGGCTCCATCTACACCTCCACCGACTCTGGCGCCACCTGGACAGAGCGCACCAGCGCCGGCAGCCGTTACTGGCAGTCCATTACCTCCAACTCAGACGGCACCAAGCTAGCCGCTGTTGCTGCTTATAACGGCTACATCTACACCTCCACCGACTCTGGCGCCACCTGGACAGCGCGCACCAGCGCCGGTAGCCGCAGTTGGCAGTCCATTACCTACAGCGCAGATGGCACTAAGCTTGCGGCGGGAGTGAACGGCGGAAAAATCTACACTCTCTACACCGGCCCACAACTAACCGTAGCCGGCAACGGCTCATTCACTGGCAATCTGTCTACATCTGGATCCCTCCAAGCCAGCTCCGTAGTTACAGACAGCCTCTTTGCCACCGGCACCACCGTCCTACAGGGTCTAACAAAAGTCAACCTAAGTGCCGACAGTGGTGCCAAGCTAGTCTGCCAGAATAGCGCTAACCAACTGAGTCTCTGCGACAGTAGCGTTCAAGCTCCAACCGCGGCTAACTTTGTCCAGAACCAAAGCACCAGTGCTCAAACGGCCAATATTTGGATAAACGGCAGCGTCAGGGCGGGATTATTACAGAGCACATCGTTAGATGTAGGTACGCTTGGCGGCACGCTGACTATTGGCGCCGTGAACGCCAGCACCATTGTGATTGGAACCGCAGCCGGCAATGTAACCTTTACGCCGGCCGGTGGTCTGGTAGCTAACGGCACGGCTCGGCACACCAAGAAGATTAGCCTAGCGCCGTCGTATGCCGGAGCGGTCTACGATAGCGCTGGTGACACGGCCTGTGCCAGTGCCAATGCCGGCACCATGTCCACTGGTTATGATGCCACCAACTTTAAAAATTACTACCAGTGGACACCATCGGCTTCTGCGCAGTGTAACGATGTGGTGGTACGCGTGGCGTTACCAACTGACTTTGACGTCTGGGACACCACAACGCCAGCTAGCCTTGAAGGCTACCTGACGGGCGGCGGCACCATACATATTGATATTCGTGATACGGCAAATACTGCAGAGGCCAGCTGTGCCTACGTAGCGGCCACGCCTGGCAGCACTGGCAGCTGGCAAACCACGGGCTCCGGTTGTACGCTCAGTGGCACCTACACGGCTGGGAGCACCATAACGGTCCGCTTGCGTCTAACAGGTAATTCCGGCCAAACGATTCAACTGGGCGGCCTGACACTATCGTACAAGAGCAAGTTCTAAACCAGGTTTTTATACACCCTTTCTGTGGATAACTTGGCAAAAATTTTACCAAAATTCTACTAATGTAACATTTCTTACAACTAGGTTAATTTGGAAAATGAGTATTAGCTTGCAAGGCCGCTACGCAAATTAAACTGTATATTTTCTACAACAACTAAAATAGCTGTCTAATATATCATTATTTACAACAAAATATCATACGCTGGAGCAAAATCTTGCTGGGTTGCTTAACTGATATAAAACAGGGCAAAACGCTTGTGTTAGTATGCCCGCGCGCGGGATAATATACCTGAGCGAAAGCAATGAGAAACAGTGTGAGACCTGAACAAATATCGCAACCAACTCAGAATACGACTGTACCTGCACCCCAGGTAATAGCTCCGTATGCCTCTGAGCTGGACGGTGGCGCCAGCTACACCACGGCAGGCCCACAGATTGAGAACGAACCCTACCGCCTCCAGAAACAGGGGCGGCGTCAGCTCCTGACAACTGCCTACCGCTCTCACCTCTGGGGTCTGATTTGGACGGTTATCATCCTGATCCTCTTGGCACTTTTGGCTGGTATTGGCATGAAGTTAGTGGGAAAATACCGCAAGGCACCCACTATTACCAACAGCGATGGTCTGACCTCAGTTTCTGCACCAACCGGGCTACTAGGCAACCAGTTACTCACTGTCAATGGTCAACTAAAGGTAACCGGTTTGACTACGCTACAGAGCGGTCTAAAAGTAACAGGGGCGACTAATCTGCAGAACGATGTTTCCGTTGGTGGCAATTTAAACGTGGCGCAAAATGCGGCAGTAACAGGCACGTTAACTGCTGGCGGCCTCCGTGTGCTAGGTGGTGTTAGTGCGCCCACATTCCAAGGCGGCAACTTTACGGGGGGCGCTGTAAATGTAACAACAATAACTGCAGCGGGCACAATTTCTGGGGGCTCTTTTACCGGTAATGGTTCTGGACTAACAGGGGTTAATGCTACGTTGTTAAACGGACAACAAGGGAGTTATTACTTAAACGCCAGTAACATTTCTGGTGGCGTTTTGGGCATACAATATGGCGGTACAGGCGCAACAACAAGCGCTGGCGCACGTGCCAACTTGGGCGCAGCAGCAGCTGGCGCAAACAACGACATCACCAGCTTATCTGGTTTAACAACTGCGCTGAGTGCCAGCCAGGGCGGTACAGGCGTCGATGGTTCTACCGCTGGCCCTGGCCAAATCTTGATAGGTAACGGTAGTGGCTACAGCCTAGCCAACTTAACCCAGGGTTCCGGCATCTCCATTACTAACGCCTCTGGCAGTATTACCATTGGCGTGGACAGCACTGTCTGCACCACGGCTGGCAACTGCGGCACCGGTTCTGGTGGCGGCATTACCGGGTCCGGTTCCGCTGACACGATTGCGATGTTTACCGGCGCGGGCTCTACTCTGGGTAATTCACTACTGTCGCAGTCCGGCAGTACGGTGAGCGTCTTGGGCAATTTGAGCGCCAGCGGTAGCTTTACTGCCACGAGTGGCACATTTAGCGGTGCGGTGAGCGCCGGTAGCGTGAGCACAACGGGCGCTGTTACAGCAGCCAGCGCCAACGTTTCCGGCAATGTCACGGCCGGCAGCTTTACCGGTAACGGCGCTGGGGTCACTAACGTCAATGCTGCACTTTTGAACGGCCAAGCCGGCAGCTACTACACCAACGCGTCCAATCTTTCCACGGGCACTGTGGCTGACGCTCGCCTGAGCACAAATGTTACACTGCAAGGCAATACATTTAACGGGCCGAACCAATTAGTGCAGCTTACGGCTACTGGTGCGCTGCCAGCCTTGGATGGCTCCAACGTTTCCAACGTTAATGCCGCCAGCTTGCAGGGTTACGCAGCCAGCTACTTCACAGACGCCAGCAACCTGAGTTCCGGTACCCTGGCCGATGCCCGCTTGTCGTCTAACGTCCCGCTCAAAAACACCAACAACACTTTTACTGGCAGCAACACGTTTGCCGGCGTGGCGGCTACCAGCGTGAGTGCCGTATCCATACTGCAAAATGGCAACACCGTCTGTGATATGTCTGGCAACTGCGCCGGTGTGGGCGGCGGCGTAACTACTAGCGGCGGCACGGCCGGCGTGTTACCAGTCTTTACCGGCGCGGGCAGCATTGCTAACAGTTTGGTCAGCCAGGCAGGTTCCACCGTAACGGTGGCCGGTACGTTGGTGGCGACTGCGCTACAGGGTAGCGGCGCTGGTTTGACGAGCTTAAACGGTTCCAACATCGCCAGCGGCTTAGTGGCTGTGGCCTACGGTGGCACCGGCAGCACATCGTACACCACTAACGGCATCAACTATTACGATGGCAGCAAAATCACCGCCACCGCGGCCGGTACAAGCGGCCAGTGTTTAGTAGCCACCACCGGCAGCGCACCCAGCTGGCAGAGCTGTAGCGCAGCAGCTGGGACGCCTAGCGCCTTGGCGGGCGACGTTACTGGTCCACTGAGTTCCAACACTGTTTCTAATCTGCAGGGCAGCACGCTCACACTGACCACCCCGGCCGCCGGGAATTTCTTGCTCTTTGACGGCGCGGCCTGGGTTAATCAATCGATTTCTGGCGACGCCACCGTCTCCAGCGCCGGCGCGCTAACCGTGGCCAACAGCGCTATTACCAGCGCAAAAATTCTGGATGCAACCATTACGGCGGCCGACATTGCGGCCGGCACCATTACCGGCAGCAACATCGCCAGCGGATCGGTAACTGGTTCTAATATTGCTGGCAGTACCATTACCGGTTCCAACATCGCTGCTGGCACAGTTGCTAACGGCAACTTGGTTAACAGCTCACTGACTGTAACTGCTGGCACCGGCCTAACCGGCGGCGGCAGCGTCGCCCTTGGCGGCAGCACCACGTTGCAGGTTTCTTACGGTAACACCGCTGGCACGGCCGTGGCCGGCAACACCACCTTAATTTGTCCTTCTGGCACCGGCAACCTAACTGGCG
>JAGQNO010000051.1 GCA_020428025.1 Candidatus Saccharimonadota bacterium
CAACATGTAAAGTGTGCGAATTGAACGTTTTGCGAACACTGTATTAATCCTAAGACTAAAGAGCCGGGGCTGATTAGGATATAAAAATCGTAGAAGAGCCGTACGGCTACAGGGCAGCGACAAAAAATATTCAAGGTCATCAAACAAAATAGAAAAAACGCGGAACTGGACGCGGAGCAGAGCGCATTTTTGCACACAGACATCATGTCGCACAATGTATATTTTGCGACGTGCATTTCTTGAAATAAGCTGATTACAGATACCCCTGCGCCAGGGGACTTTTTCTACTAACTGCGCATTCCTGACGTTTTTCACTAAACTACAGACTAAGTTTACTCCGTTAACCGCGGCTATATACGCTTTCCTATGGCCTCCGGGGGGGCCTAGCGTTCACGCAAAAAACACAACACTAGCCGACTTATCCACAGCTGCCTGTGAAATATTTGCTTTTTCATGGGTTTGCTGTCATTTATTTGACTTTCCCCTCCTTCCCTAGTTTTATATATTTTTTTGACATTCCCCTACTTTTTCATTGTTATATGTTTTTTTCTAAAATTATTACAATTGATATACGTGAACATTTACCGAACATGTAGGGCAGCGGAGGAGACAGGGGTTCCTCATCCAGTTAAGCCACTCGGCCGGCATGACTATTGGTAGTAGGCGCGTCCCGGCACACGCACATCGATATACTGGGCCGGGGCCACCCCCTGCCCGGCTACCGCCAGGTACGTCCCTACTTGAGTGCGCACCGTATCCGGGTCGTGCGTGTTAAACTTTACAAAATATGCTTTGCCGGCAAAGTTTACATCGATTTCTTGAGCCGCACCAGCGGGCAACGTTAATCGGCTAACCGTTAACTGCTTTGCGGCCAGTAGTTTAAGTAGCGTTGCCGTAAAGGTAGCGCTGGCGGGGCTAATTACGTAGCCGCCTGGCTTAGCCGGCTGACCCGTCTGGTCAGTAATTACCGGCAGGCTTGCCACTAGCGCGGCCGGGGCGGCGTCCTTGGTGCCAATAATCAGGCCGCTGTCAGCCATAACATAGCTGCCGTTAACCGACTCCACCACAAACGCTGGCTGTCGTAGCTCCAGATGATACACCGGCCGGTGCCCCAGCAACGGCAGGCTAATACTAACGCTTGCCAGCTCCGGGTAGCGGGCCTGCAAACGCTGGGCCATTTCTTTAGTGTTAACAGTTATTTTGCTCTTTGACAGCACAGAGCTGCTTAGGTCTTGCTCGGCCGCAGCCTGATACTCCTGCGTGCTGTGCAGCGCATGCTGATTGGTCTGCCCAACATACACCACCCGCGGCGAACTGCTCAGCGTACTAACAAAAAGGAGCAGCCCCAGCCCAACCAAGACCGCAATGCCAAGCGGCCAACCAGAGCGGTTCTTAGAGGTCGATGGCGCACTTGGGCGGCGCGCCATATCAACTTCATCATCGCTGCGGACATTACGCTGCGCCCGGTAGGCATAGTTAGATGGGCGCTGTGCCGGTCCATACTGCGGCGACCGAACGGCCGCTGGTTTTTGGCGCCGTAGCCTCATTGCTTAGCCGACTCCCGCACTAAAAATATAAGCACATCGGCCAGGTTTTTGGCAGCAGTTGGTTGACCAAATTGCGTAATATTTGCTGCTAGTTTTTGGCGCGCATCAGCATTGTTTAACAAGGCAGACAAGGCGTCTACCAGCGCGCCCCCCTGCTCTGCCACCTTCTTTTCTGACAGCATTTCTACAGCGCCCTGCTCTGCCAAGACGCGCGCGTTTACTACGTTCCAATGCAGTTGCGGCGATGGAATAATCAGGCAGGCCCTGCCTTGAATCGCAAACTCCGCCAAATTAGTCGCCCCGCCCCGTGCCACCACCACATCCGCAGCTTCACTAAACAGATGTAAATCCGTTGTAAATCCAACCACGCGGACTTTTTGACGCTGTTCTGCGGTGAGCAGGTTGTCATAATCGGCGGCCGTTGTATCTGCCAAATCCCTGCCAGCCACATGTAAGATAAACAGCGCCGGAACAGCCGTAAACAATTCCTTACTGGCGGTAACAATATGGTGATTTAACGCCGCGGCACCATTGCCTCCACCCGTCACCAGCAGCACCCGCGCATCACGCGCAATCTTTAATTTTTCCCGCGCTTCTGCCTGATTGGCGGCTGTAACGGGTTGATACTTCTGGCTTACCGGAACGCCTGTCACGACAATTTTATCCTGTGGATACGGGTAGGTGTGCGCCGGCAACGCCACGGCATGTAGGCGTGCGCCGGAAGCAATTAATCGATTAGCTAGGCTGGGCAAGGCATCGGAGTCATGCGTAATGTACGGTATGCCAGAGAGCCGTCCGGCCACTGCCACCGGCACGCTCACAAAGCCGCCGCGCGTAAAAATTAACTCTGGTCGGAGCCGCCGCAGCAGCCAAAAACTCTGCCAAATGCCGGCCAGCATCCTAAACAAATCACGCACGTTTAAGGCTTGCGTCTTAAGGTCAAAAACTTGCTTTATGCCGTCGGACTTATAACGCCTGAACTTACCCGCGGATACGCTATAGACCGCATCAATAGAAGGGTCGGCCGCTGGAATGTCGCTTAACCGATCGCCGCGCTGACCAATGTACACCAGACGCGCGTCCGGCAGCTGCTTCTTAAGCTCAGCCGCGACCGCTAAAATCGGGGTGATATGCCCCCCGGACCCGCCGCCCGTCAAGACGATTGTCATGCCCGCCGCTCCTTTCATTACTTACACGCAAAACAGTATAGCTAGACACTTGATACACCAGGCCCATAGCCGCCGCGACAAACACCATACTGGTACCGCCATAGCTAATGAACGGCAACGTAATGCCCTTTAGTGGGAACAGCCCGATCATGGCGCCAATGTTAATCAACGTTTGTGTGCCCAGCCACGCCGCAATGCCCAAGACTAAAAATCGACTAAAATTATCTGGCGCGCGGCCAGCAATATTGAACAGCCGTGTAAATAGCGTGCCAAAAATCGCCAGCAAAACAATGCTGCCAATAAAGCCAAATTTCTCTGCATAAATTGCAAAGATGGAGTCGTTAGGCGCTTCTGGCAGGTAGCCATAGGCCTGCACGCTACTGCCTAAGCCAAGGCCAATTAAGCCACCGGAGCCAACTGCAACAATCGCTTGACAAGCCTGGTAGCCAGTAGCCGCCTGGCTACAATGGGATGTTGCCGGATTCAAATATGCCTGCAGACGTTCTCGCCTATATGGCGTTACCGCAATTGCAACTAGCAGTGCCGCACCAATTACCGCACCAACTAAGAACAGACGACGTAGCGGCACACCGGCCACCGTCATCATTACACCCATCATGGCTAGCATAACAACGCCTGAGCCAAAGTCGCTCTGGACAAAAACCACAACCCCGCCAATGACGCCTAAAAGCAGCCCTAGCGGCCGAGCCATACGCTTCACATCCTTAATCCACCCCTGGCTGACGGCCGCAGCCAGGACGCCAGCCAACCACACCACAACTGCAAATTTGAGCAGTTCCACGGACTGAAATGATAAACCGCCCAGCCGCACCCAGCGGTGCGCTGGATAATTAGGGTTAACCGGCATAATCAGCGCCAGCGCCGTAGCAACTCCAGCGGCAATCAACAGCGGCTTGCGCCACTTTTGCCACTGCCCCAGCGGTATCTTTGTAGTTGCCACAAATGCAACCAGACTGAGGCCTATAGCAATCAGCTGGCGTGTCACTATGTGCCCGCCCCCGCGCAGTGCGGGACTAATGGCGTACACCACCACTAGACCAATAGACAGCAGCAGTGCGCACAAAATCAGCAGCCAGTAATCAGGCCGATGCCGCCGCATGCTATCTGTAGCAACTGGCGCAGGCCGCGCGGCCGGATGTCGCCGCCGCTCCATGACTTAGCTAAATCTCCCCGCAATAAACACCATCAGGCCCACAATGGCCGCCACTTGGCCAAGCAGCCAAAAACGCATGGTAACTTTGGTTTCCGGCCAGCCAATCGCTTCAAAATGATGATGTATAGGCGATGACAAAAACACCTTTTTACCGCCACGCAGCTTACGCGACAAGCGGTTAATAATGACCGATCCGGTCTCCATAACGTACACCGCGCCAATAATCGGCAACACGTAGATGGTGTCAGTCTGCATGGCCACAATGCCCAACGCCGT
>JAGQNO010000052.1 GCA_020428025.1 Candidatus Saccharimonadota bacterium
TAGGTGCGGATTTTTTCTGATCGGTCACCAGAGCCAATCAGCTTGCGGCGGGCTTCCGATGCTTGGGCGGCTTCTTCATCCAGCTTAATTTGCAGCAGCCGGGAGCGCAAAATGCCCATGGCTTTGGCCTTGTTTTTAATCTGCGATTTCTCATCCTGGTTAGTCACCACAATGCCGGTAGGCAAGTGCGTAATGCGCACCGCGCTATCAGTTGTGTTAACCGATTGGCCGCCGTGGCCGCCGCTGCGGTACACGTCTATACGTAGGTCTTGGTCGCGGATTTCTATGTCCGCCTCTTCTGCTTCTGGCAACACCGCCACCGTTACGGTAGAAGTGTGAATCCGCCCCTGCGATTCCGTGACCGGCACGCGCTGCACGCGGTGCACGCCAGCCTCAAATTTCAGGTTTTTGTATGCCTCCACGCCGTGCACGCCAAAGACAATTTCTTTGAAGCCACCGGCTTCCGACGGTGACTCAGACAAGAGTTCCACCTTAAAGCCGTGCGCCTCGCACCACCGGACATACATACGGTAAAGCTCGCCAGCAAACAGGGACGATTCATCGCCGCCGGCGGCGGCACGGATTTCTATAATAACGTCGCGGTCGTTGTTGGGGTCTTGGGGTGTCAGGGCATCAAGCAGCTTTTGGTCTGTCTCCGCAATCTGCGGCTCTAACAACTCCAGTTCTGATTGCGCCATGGCAGCGAGTTCTGTGTCTGGACTAGTACGGAGCTCCTCTGCATCCTGTTTGTCTGCGGCCAGCTTTGCCTTTAGGTCAAACAAAGAAACCACGTCAGCAACATCGCTACGACGCTTGGCCAGCTTGGGGTAGGCGGGATCGCTGTAAACGGCCGGGTCCGCTAGACGGGCGTCTAAATCAGCCAGTTCTTGTCGGTAGGTGGATTCTTTTTGCTCCATAACAGTAGTCATTATAACAGATAGAGATGTCTTTGTATTGCTGAGAATATGTAATCCAAACTAACGGATTGACAAAAATGCAAAAACAGAGTACTATAAGTATTAAGGAAACAAAAATAAAAATGGCCGAAGCACTCACAGCTCAACATGAAATTTCTCGCATACACGACCAAGAACTCGCGCAATTTGGTGCTTTGGTAATAGAAGCACAAAGAAGCTCTGATTTGTCAGGGGCCGTACAAAAGCATATTGAGCAAACTGGCTTGCAAAATCCTAACACTGGGCCCGAGCAAGATGGGCCAGGTTTTAGTCTTGCGTCTGCGGAGATCCCCATGAACAAAGAGAGCGTCTACCGACAAGTACATGCCGCCGCCATCGGTGATCTAGCTGTTAGCGGTGTGGTCCGCAATGGAAACACCGCCCGGGGCGAAAAGAATCGGCGTTGGGGTGACCGCGTTTTTTGGCATAGTGGAGCTGATGGTGCTAAGGCCATGCTAGGTGGCAGAACAGTCATTGAGGCAAACAAAGATGCTGCCCGGAGTGGATGGGTAACCGCTAAAGACGTCACTGGCGTGTTTGCAAAAGATTCTGACGGAATCGTAAAAAACCTAATTAAATAAAAAACTCCGCTTAATGCAGAGTTTTTGTAAAGTAATAAGTTCTTATTTAGGCTTCAAGTTGGTCTGCGCCCTTGGCAACCTTGGCGGCAGCACGGCGAGTAGCTTTTTGAGCGGCAGCAGCGCGCTTTTCTTTGGCGGCAGCGCCAGCAGCAAAGCGAGCCTTAAACTTGTCTACGCGGCCTTCTAGGTCTAGAACGCGCTCTTCACCGGTGTAGAAGGGGTGCGTAAAGGCGCTGATGTGGACTTTGACTAGCGGGTACTCTTTGCCGTCTTCCCACTTGGCCTTTTCTTCTGCCTTGACGGTGCTGCGGGTTAGGATGCGGGCGCCGTTGTTGAGGTCCTCAAAAATGACCAATTGATAGTTGTCTGGGTGAATACTCTTTTTCATACTTCTGGATTACTTTAGCACATCTGTTGCCCAGGAGTCAACGTCGGTGTATAGTTGAGCCTAGAAAAAAGCCAAAATAAATATGAGCGAACAACCCGATTTATCCCACGCGCAAGTGTACGGCGATTACGCACAACAACCGGATGCAAACCCTGATTTACTTGGTCGTATGCGGCGGCTTGCAGCATCTGAAACCTCCGGGCAGTTGGCCGTGTCGGAGACAGTGCATGCAGACGAAGCCCCGCCTAGCCCAGAAGTAAACCCTTTTGAGACATCAGAGCAGCATAGTCAAAGACTGGCCAAAGAGAAGCGGATTGCAGAGCTGAAGCAGAAGCCACAGGGCGAATGTGCGGATACTGCAATATGTATCGTAGAAGCGCTCAATGATGAAGAGTTACCGGCAACATTTAATCATGAAGAACTGGAGGCGTTAGTATCCGCAGGAAAATGGGACGAGCTTGATATTAGTCAGGCAAGAAAATTAATTACGGCCATAACACTTAATAGGGAAAAATTTGGCGATACAAACCAACTTGATGATCTGGTCGATATTGTTGCAAGCAGCCTCTCCCAAGAAAAGCTCGACAGGCTATATTTTCAAAAGGGTAGCGATGGATCGTTGTCCCCGCTCATGACCTATGTTATGTGCCCCACGACAGATTTTGATCATAAATCGACTGCGTCAAGTATTGTCAGTTATGCATATCAAGATAAGGGTGGTGCAATGTGGGTACCGCCGGGTCAAGATGCGGCAGTGGATCTACTCCATGATTTTAGTAATTATGCGCATTCCGCGATTTTTGATTTGCCAATAAAGCCAAACGATATTGATGACGGAGGAAGAGTGGAAGAATTTGAGTTGGAAACTCGGCATAAAATTCATTTTATTCTTAGGCAGCACATGGGATTGTCGGAAAAGATTACCCAATCATTTATGAGGGCGCACGACAGCGCTTGGCACAGGAGCCCTATCGACAATGATATTGCCCAGGACTACCACAACAAAACAGCCGTCAAAACTTCCCTAGAGCTGGCACTGTACGCCGTAAAAGGGCTGAGTGAATCCCAACTAGATTTGTTGACGCAGCAACTGGGAGTAGTTAATTTTGATCGCTATTATCCAGATGATTTAGCTACCTTGCTTAGCATCTTAGGCGGTGAGCAGGGAACCATTGAACATCTTAAAAAAGGCGACGTAACCGTAATTTTTGCGGATGCTTTTGGTGACCGAAACGGCGCCTTACAGCGCGTAAACGAAAAGTACCAAAAACCTTCCGGCCGGACGCTACAGTTTGAGATTGCGCAGCGGCGAGACTTTAATCGAGCAATTACCCTTTTAATGCGCGCTGGTATTAAGCCCAGCACGATTGTTATTGCTGCCCACGGCAGACCAGGAGAGACCTATTTTGGCGAAGGGCAGGATAGATTTGTATTTGCCACAAGTGAAAAACAGGCCACAAAAGCTTTTGATGCCGACAAGAAGTATCACCTAAATTACGGAAGTCAGATAAAAGACTTGGTCTGTGACTTTATGCAAGATAGCAGGGGTGTCGATGACCCTGCAACATGTATCGATCGTCGTCGCATTATTGTGCACTCTTGTTCGAGTGATGTAAATCCGGAACAGTTTGCAGCCTCAACCGCAAAAACATTGGCCCTGCTTGCTCGGCACCCAAAACTAGATGTATATGCCGCAAAAGATGTGACTATGGTATCTTCTAATGGCACTTCAATTCAGTTCATTGATGAAAATGGTAAGGCAATCGGGAGTCGGAGCCGATTGACGAGGTCGGTAGACGGGGAACCCGTCGTAAAGACAACACATGTGTCGGAACTTGGCGTAAGGAAGTAGCTCCCCCAAGGAGTGGTATACTAATTAACAAATGCAAAAAATCCTCCTATACTACAAATTCACACCCATTAAAGACCCGGAGGCGGTCAAGCTTTGGCAAAAAACGCTGTGCGCCAGCCTGAATCTTAAGGGGCGGATTATTGTTAGCCATCAGGGGCTAAATGGCACCGTGGGCGGTGAAATAGAGGACCTAAAAAAGTACATTAAGGGCACCAAGGAGTTCCCGGGCTTTAAAAACACGGTCTTTAAGTGGTCCGCTGGCGGGCGGGAGGATTTTCCGCGGCTGAGTGTTAAGGCGCGCCGGGAGCTAGTGGGCTTTCAAAATTCTGAAGATGAGTTTACCGTTGATGC
>JAGQNO010000053.1 GCA_020428025.1 Candidatus Saccharimonadota bacterium
TGATCCTTGGCTTCGGCTGCACGATTTTGGAACCCAGCTGTTTCACGAGCGGCTGCGGCATTTGCATTATTTTGGGCATTGGCTTCGGAGGCCTGGTTTGCAAGACGGTTGTTTTCAACGTCGTTTGCACCTTGGCTATCGCGTTCACCAGCGCGTTGTTGCTGGAGGGCAGCGGCAGCCTGAGCTTCTGCGGCAGCTGCTGCGGCAGCTTGCGCGGCGGCGGCCTTCTCTGCACGTGCGGCTTCAGCTTCACGCGCGGCTTGGGCGGCAGCAGCTTGCTCTGCGGCGCGTTGTGCGGCGGCAGCTTGCGCGGCGGCTTGGGCATTCGCTCGACGTTGTTGTTCAGCTTGATACTGTCGCCAGTACTGTGCTTGCGCGGCGGCTTGGGCATTCGCCTGGGCCTTCGCGGCGGCGGCAGCCGCCGCATTAGAAGCCTGCGTAGAATTTGCTATCTCGTTATAAGAGCTACCATTTCTGTCGTCTGCATCAATCATTTTGTTTCCTTTCTGTATGAGCTTACCACCTTAGCACATAGAAATAGTTTTTATTTTGTTTCCCTTTGTCAATTTATACACAGAATGGTTGTGGGTGTCAACATACGGGCGCTACTCTTGCTGATTTGCTAAATGCATATCAATCAGGCTGGCGACATGTTCTGCCACCGTTGGGCGTACAATTGTCCGATCTGGCTCCAGGCCATTTTCTACGGCCACCGCAATAACCTCCCGTTTAACCTCCTCTGGCACTCCGGGATCTTGGTCTGAACATGAACTGCCATAGTCTGAATAGCATAGCCTTGCTGTATTAATTCCGGATCATTTATACCAGCACCTTTGTCTACGGCCTTTTGGCCGATTTGCATGTTTGATAGCGGCATTTTAGCGCGCAGATTTTCTGGGTCGGGCATGAACTTCTCCTTCTTTTTACACCATGCCACCGTAACTTATTCAGGAAGCTTAGTCCGTAAAATATCTCCTTGCATGCAAAATATCAGATTGAAAAGCTGTAGCATGATACAATAATGCTTATGGGGCACAGACTCTATAAGCGGCTTAACATTGTTCTTTTGTTAGCCATTTTTTTAGTAAATGGCTATGTTATTATGTTACCGCTTTTGCCCGGCATTCAATTTTGGTGGGACCATAGACATGGCAATAATACCCCTCAAAAGCTATCCAGCCAACTGCAAACTGCAGCGCAGTCGCAGAAAGAAGGCGACACTCCAAAGCCATCCACTAACCCAGACCCTCCTCAAACTACTGGCTTTGTGGCCGACGCAGCGCATGACGGTCTTGTTATCCCACGGCTTTCCCTGCAAGTGCCTGTTGTAACTGGCTCTGTAGACCAAAGCCTTAGGTGGCTTGCCAAAGGCGCTTGGCTGACCCCCGCTGCCAGCACTCCAGATAAAGACAGTAACACGGTAATTGCTGGGCATCGTTTTACCTACACGCAGCCCCGTGGCCCATTTTACTTCTTGAACCAGCTTCAAGAGGGAGACATCATTGGCTTATGGTGGAACGGCAAGCTCTATACATACACTACAGAGCGCCAGTTTGTAGTCTCCCCTAACGACACCTCGATTCTTGCCCCTACAGACAACGCGCAACTTACACTCTACACCTGTACGCCACTTTGGAAACCAGACCATCGCCTAGTTATTACAGCCAAACTCAAGGAAGGACCTAGCATCCTATGACAGATCGCACTAAATTTTTTGTTCTGCTATTCATCCTGGCGCTCAGTCTGGCGCTTCTGTGGTATTTGAACCACGGCATTACTAGCGTGTTTACCCGTTAGCCTGTTTGCGGTATAATTATGCGGCACACTACGATGAGCGTGGCTCTTTAGCTCAGTTGGTAGAGCAGAGGCCTGAAGAGCCTTGTGTCCCCAGTTCGAGTCTGGGAGGAGCCACCAAAGTAAAACCCCCAAAGAAATTTGGGGGTTTTACTTTGGTGAGTATCTTCTCAGCCGAACTGCAAAGCAATTCGGCCTAAGGAGCAGCGCACGGAGGAGCAAAAATCAAAGATTTTTACGATTTGAGGGGAGTCTTATGATTTTCTGTCGAATCGATCTTTATCACGAGTCAATAGTTTATTGATACAGTCTTGCATGGGTTGATCTAAGTTAATTCCTTCTCTGTTGGCCAGACAAAATAAGGCGTACATAACATCGGCAATCTCGCCTGAAAGCTCATCCGGAGATTCATCTTTTTTCAGCGGTTTGTCACCATATTGTGCATTTAAAATTCGTGCAATCTCACCCACCTCTTCAGTGATGCGCGCTAGTATACTAAGCGGCTCCCAATAGGGCTTAGCGTAGAGCTGAACTGTATCGTCAATCTGTTTTTGTATTTGTGATAAGCTCATGGGCTATCTAACTTCCTTGGCCATAAAGTTCTTAACGCTAGAAATGGTGTCCATAAACTGCGACGGGAAAACTATGGTACTGTTCTTTTCCACCGCAATGTCGGACAAGACTTGCAGATTCCGAAGCTGCAAAGCAATTGGATGAGCGGCAATAATATCAGCAGCTTCACCAAGTTTGGCGGCAGATAATTGCTCACCCTCAGCGGCGATAACTTTGGCGCGCTTTTCACGCTCGGCCTCGGCCTGCTTAGCCATGGCGCGCTGCATGCTTTCCGGCAGCTGAATATCTTTAACTTCTACCGTGCTAACAAAAATGCCCCACTTCTCTGTTTGCTGCTCTAGGACAACTTTAATCTTTTCGTTAATGACGGTGGTTTCACTCAAAACTTCATCCAAGGAGCTCTGGCCCACAATATTACGAACCGTGGTCTGCGCAATCTGATAAATAGCAGACACCACATTTTGAATTTCTACCACTGATTTAATCGGGTCAGTCACCTGATAGTAAGCCACTGCGGAAACGTCAATCGAGACGTTATCTTTGGTGATGATTTTCTGGCTGTCTACTGGCAGGGTCACGATCTGCATGCTGACTTTGCGCATCTGGTCCACAACTGGAATAATAAGGCGCAAGCCGGGCTGCTTGACCTCTGCCCGAACTTTACCCAGGCGGAAGACCACACCGCGCTCATATTGGTTAATAATGCGTATGCCCTGTGCAATGATTGTTCCTATAATCACTAGTAGCGTAATCCAAACGATTTCCATAGTGCCTCCTGTTATGCTCCTATTGTAGTGCCCCGCCGCGCTCTATGCAAACAGAAGGATTTTTGCTATACTCTCTCTGTTACCTTTTAGGGGGCATTGGCGCAGTTGGCTAGCGCGCCTCGATGGCATCGAGGAGGTCATCGGTTCGAATCCGATATGCTCCACCACATTGTTTTCTAGAACTCCAGCCCGGGGTTCTTTTTTATAGAATTCGACGTTTTTTAGCAATTACCCAGAGTAAAATCAGCGGGACCAGGCTAATTATTATTGCCACCCAAAAACCGCGTACCTCGTTTTGCCACGGCACATGCACGTTCATGCCAAACATAGCGTAGAACAGGTTAGGAATCTGCACCGCCACAGTAATCATGGTCAGGATTTCAATGGTGCGATTTAGGTTGTTGGAGCTAATGGCCGTGTAGGCATCGCGGATGTTAGTAATAGACTTTAGGTTGGCGCGCGACCCTTCAATGGATTGTTCGTTGCTAAGCAGCAGGTCTTCTACTAGGTCTTGGTCTTCCTCGTGCAGCGGCAAGTGTCTGCCGGCCAGCAGCCGTCTAAGCGTGGCATTATTGGGCTGCAGCGCACTCAAAAACTCGTTGAGCTCGTCTTCAATCGTTACAAAATCTAAGAAGTCCTGATTGGTAATACCGTGCCCCTTTAGCCGACCGCGCACCCCTTTAATCCTGCGCGTAGTCTGGCTAATAAATACGTCGTACTGGTCGCTAATGCTGCTCAAAATCTGCAGCAGCAATTTAGCTTTTTGGGTAGTAGCAAAAGCCTTACGGCCGCTGGTAAATTGCCCCAGCACCGGCAACGGCCGCGGCGTAATA
>JAGQNO010000054.1 GCA_020428025.1 Candidatus Saccharimonadota bacterium
GCAAGCATGACAATTGCACCGATGACACCCAGAAAGAGAATCGCATAGGTCCCAAGTCCTAGCAAATACCTATTTTTTGCAATTGAGCCCATAGCACCAATGTCCGTCTTCTGACCTCGCGCACTGGACAGGAAAAGCTTGACTCCCATAAGAACAAAAAATATCTGAATAAGGAGCGTCAGGGCAAAACTTACTATGGCCGGAACAATTATGCCGGTTGCGAATTTGCCAGTAACCAAATCAGTCGATATCGTGGCTAAAGCTGAGCCTAAGAAAAGGCCCATGATTATGGAAGACGCTATTACTGCTCCAACACAGACAAGTACAAAGAGTAGAAGTGTGCCAAGATTAAGAGAGAACAGATTGCTTAATCCACGATTCAAGTGCACAAATGGATTAGCGTTAGCTTTTTGTTGCACAGCTGGGCCGACACGGGACGGCGTCTCCGCAGCTTGATTAAAAGTTGTAGGCTCCATACTAGAAAATCTCCTTAATACTATCAGTATGGCACAAGCATTAAGCTAATTCAAAGCTTTTTGTGTACTCTTCCACTCGCTGGTAAAATGTAAAGATATGAAACTACTTAACGGCCGCGAACTGGCCGGTTACATTAAGGAGCGCCAAGCGCATCAAGTGCGGGGTCTGCGTCAGGCGCACGGCGTGCTGCCAAAGCTGGCCATTATTGTCACGGTGGATAATCCGGTGATTGATTTGTACGTGCGGCTCAAGCAAAAGTACGGGGCGGATATTTTAATCGATGTCGATGTGCACCGTGTGCCGCAAACAGAGGTCAAAAGTCTAGTAGCAAAGCTCAATGCAGACCCAAGCGTGCACGGCATAATTTTGCAGTTGCCCCTGGCGGATCCATCGCAGACAGAAGAATTGGTGGCTCTGGTAGACCCTGCCAAAGATGTGGATGGCTTAAACCCAGAGACGCTATTTGATCCCGCCACGCCTATGGCTATTATGTGGCTACTGGCTGGCTACAACGTGGACCTGAGGGGTAAAGAAATTTTGCTGATTGGCCGCGGCAAATTGGTGGGCGCGCCACTAGAAAAGATGCTCCAGGCTTCCGATCTAACCGTAAGTGTGGCGGACAGGGCAACCGCAGACTTGGCGGCGGCCACCCAAGCGGCAGATGTTATTATTACCGCCACTGGCAGCCCGGCAATCTTGTATCCAGACATGATTAAAGAGGGTGCGGTAGTGGTGGACGCAGGTGTGGCCAGTGAGGATGGCAAAACGGTGGGCGATGTCGCTCCAGAAGTGTACAATCGGCAAGACTTAACCATCACGCCGCCCAAAGGCGGGGTGGGGCCGCTGACGGTCTGTGCTTTGTTTGATAACGTGATTAGAGCAGCTCGGGTGGTCACCCAAAAATGAAAATAGGCGTCTTTGACTCCGGTGTGGGCGGTAAATCCATGGCCTTGGCTATAGAATCGACCATGCCAGAGCACAGCGTGCTACTGCGTGAGGACCATAAAAATCTGCCGTATGGCAACAAAACCCCGGCTGAACTTCTACGACTGGCCCTGCCAATTCTAAAAGACATGCAAAAAGCTGGCTGCGATGTCATTGTAGTGGCCTGTAACACCATAACAACAACCATTATTACAGAACTAAGGGAGGCTTTGCGCGTGCCAATTGTGGCTATAGAGCCTATGATAAAACCGGCCGCCGCCTACACTACCAGTAAAGTCATTGCTGTTTGCGCCACCCCGGCCACGCTGCAAAGCGCGCGCTATGCGTGGCTCAAAGAGCAGTACGCTCAAGGTGTTAAAGTGCTGGAGCCAGACTGCTCAGACTGGGCGGCCATGATAGAAGAAGACCACGTGGACGGCGCCAAAATTGCCGCGCGAATCAATGAAGTTTTAGCTAAAAAAGCCGATGTGATTGTGCTTGGCTGTACGCATTACCACTGGATTGAGCATCAAATCAGGATATTAAGCGCTGGCAAAGCTAAGGTTATGCAG
Organism: Candidatus Saccharimonadota bacterium; assembly: GCA_020428025.1. GTDB lineage: Bacteria > Patescibacteriota > Saccharimonadia > Saccharimonadales > UBA4665 > JAGQNO01. The sequence goes on from JAGQNO010000054.1 coordinate 1,974, forward strand.
CCGGAAAAACCCGTGCTAGAACAGCTCAAGCGGGTAATTGCAAAACTGCCTGCTTAAACTGCTGGCCGCGGTCCTTGTAATTCTTAAACATGTCAAAACTGGCACAAGCAGTAGACAGCAGAACGATGTCCCCATCTTGAGCTAGCTCAGCGGTTTTGGCTACAATTTCCGGCATAGATGTGCCGCCTGGTTCGTAATTGGTGAAGCCAGCGGCATCTAAAGCATTTTGCAAACGACCGGCTTGCTCGCCAATGAGCAGCACACGGCGTATGTTGGCGTTGGCAATCGTTTGCGCTAACGTGTTGTAGTCTGCGCCCTTGTCTGAGCCGCCTAAAATGAGCACTTTTGGCTGAGCAAAAGCCTCTATCGCTACCTGCGCTGTCTCTGGTGTGGTGCCAAATGAGTCGTTATAGTAGCTGACGCCGTTTATTTTACGCACAAATTCAATCCGGTGTTCCAGGCCACTAAATGAACTTATTGCCTCATGTAGCGCCGGGACATTTTGGCAGACCTGCCAGACAGTGGTTAAGGCGGCGCAGACGTTTTGCTGGTTGTGCCAGCCGACCAGCTTGACATCTTGGGTAGAGCAGATTATTTGGCCATCTATAACGATGTTGTCGCCATCTACATACGCGCCGGGTACTTGCCAGTACGGGATTTTTTGGCCGGGGCTGACGCTGACAACTCGTTGGCTCAGCTGGTTGTCCGCGTAGTAAATGGCGCGGTCTTCTGGCTTCTGCCAGCGGAACAACTGCTGTTTGGCGGTGATGTATTCTTCTAGATTTGGGTGCCAGTCCATGTGCTCGCTGGCAATCATGAGACAGCAGGCTAGGGCAGGGGAATGTCTGCAGTCAATAAGCTGGAAGTTGGAAAGTTCTAGTACGACCCAATCGTCTGGCTGGATGTCTTGCAACATGGCCAGCGGCGCCACGCCGATGTTGCCGCCCAAATGCACTCGGCGGCCATCCGCCTGGAGCATAGCGGTCACCAGGCTAGAGGTGGTTCCCTTACCCTTGGTACCGGTAATAGCCAGCACGTTACCAGACGGGCAATGCTCAAAAAACAGGTTCAGATTAGTGGTAACAGGGGCATCGGCCGGTAGTTTGGAAGGATGAAGGCCGGGGGTTCTAACCACTAAATCGTATGCGCTTAGGCCAGACAGATAGCCTGGGCCAAGCACGCTCAAAGCGCCGTCCGGCACGACTAAGTCTGGGTTTTGATCATGAATAACCAGCTCATGGCCGCCCTGGGCAGCAAAAAAATCGTAGGTGGAGCGGCCCTCTACGTCAAAGCCAACAATTGCTATGCGCACGCTAGGCCGCCAGTTGCTGTTTAACAAGCTCCGCCACCTGGCGCGGCGTCATGTCTGCCTTAAGAATAACCGCCACAACACCCATTTGCTTGACCTCTTCAGGGATTTCTTGCTCGCCCATGTTGGTTAGCACTACCACTTTCATGGTTTTGCCCCAGGGCTTGGCGCGCAGCTTTTGCAGCATTTCGTCGCCGTTCATTTCTGGCATCATAAGGTCAAGTAGGATGATGTCCGGCTTCATTTCTTCTGCCAGCGCCAGGCCCAACTTGCCGTTACTTGCCGTTTCTACCTGGTAGCCTTCCGCCTCAAACTTAAAGCGGTACATTTGGCTAATGGTAATATCGTCTTCTATAATGGCGACTTTGAATTGCTTTTTACCCATACGCTTATGCTACGCTACAGCGATGGTCTTAGGCAAGGACTTCTTTGACAACATCCAGGATTTGCTGCGGCGTATGGTGCGCTTTAACGATGTAGCGGTCCACATTTAGGTAACGCAGCTTGGCCGGTGCCTCTGACCTACTAATGTTGGTGAGCACAATTACTCTAATATTCTTGCCCCAATCTTCAGCGCGCAGTTGCTCTAGCATGTCCGTCCCAGACAGTACTGGCATGCGTAAATCCAGCAGTATAATGTCTGGCGCAAATTCTTGGCA
>JAGQNO010000055.1 GCA_020428025.1 Candidatus Saccharimonadota bacterium
GTAGTAGGTGTGCGTTTTATGTGTGTTTTTTGCACACGATTGTCACCCTGCTTTAGATACATCAACATAAAATATGTACCAAAAGTGCGCAGATTTTTTACATAAAACGCACACGCGGCTGATGTATTATGGTTAGCTACTTAGACTTTTTGGTTGGAGCGCGGCGCTTAAACCGGCCCTTTTTAGCCGGTGCGGCGGCGAGTAATTTCTTGGCTTCCGCCTCTGTTATAGTGGCGGCATCGACGTCTTTGGCTATACGAGCGTTCTTTTTGCCATCGGTGACATAGGGGCCATATGGACCGTTTAGGACTTTGATACCGGAGGCAAATTCGTTAATGTGTTTGGCGGCGTCTTTGGCTAACTTTTCTGCGTAGGCCGCCAAGGCTTCCTCTAGAGTAATAGTGTGCGGGTCTAGCGGCTTGATAGATACAAAGGTTTTGCCCACCTGCACGTAGGGACCAAAACGACCGATGTTGGCTTTAATATCCTGGCCGTCGTCTGTTTGGCCGACTAATCGGGGTAGCTGGAAGGCGGTTAAGGCCTGCTCTAGGGTAACGGTGTCTATTGTGGTGCCCTTGGGGAGCGGCGCAAAGTCTGGCTTGTCTTCTGAATCTGTTTCTCCGCGCTGGAGCATGGGGCCGTAGCGGCCAAAACGGGCGTAAATTGGTAGGTCTTTGCCGGGGTCTTGACCAATTAGGCGGGCCTGGCTAACTTCTTGACGGCTAATATCTTCCGACTTTTCTATAAGCGGGTGGAAGTCTTTGTAGAAGCCCGCAATCATGTTCTGCCACTTCAGGTTGCCATCGGCGATTTGGTCAAATTCCTGCTCTACTTCTGCGGTAAAGTCAAAATCTACGATGGTTGGGAAGTATTTAACCAAGAAATCAGTGGTGACATCGGCAATGCCGGTGGGCAGTAGTTTGCCGCGGTCCGCCCCTGTTATTTGTTCTTCATCGGCTTGCGTAATTTGGCCGTTTGCAAGGACCAGTTTGCGCACGGTGCGCGGCGTACCCTCTAAGTCCGACTTTTCTACGTAGCCGCGGGTCTGAATAGTGCTAATGGTTGGCGCGTAGGTAGACGGCCGACCGATCCCTAGCTCTTCTAGCTTGCGCACCAGGCTGGCCTCTGAATACCGAGCTGGCGGCCTGGTAAACGATTCTGTGGCAGTAACAGAGGCGGCTTGCAGAGCTTGGCCAGGCTGAACGGCCGGCAGCAGTGTATCGTCTTTGCCGCCGCCGTAGACTTTCATAAATCCGTCAAATTTTAAGACCTCGCCTTTGGCTAGGAAGGTCTCTGAGTGGTCAGAAATAGTAATGGTGACCTCTGTTCGCTCCAACGCGGCGGGCGCCATTTGCGATGCTAGGGCGCGCTGCCAAATGAGTTGATACAGTTTCTTTTGTTGGTCGTCTGCGCCCGCGGCGGTCACGTTAAAGTCAGTGGGCCGGATAGCCTCGTGCGCCTCTTGAGCGCTGGAGTTTTTGGTCTTGTACTGACGCACTTGGTGGTACTGGGCGCCAAAACTTTTGGTAATGTACTGCTCCGCGGCCTTAATGGCTTGACCAGACAGCGTGGTGCTATCGGTACGCATGTAGGTGATTTGGCCGGATTCATACAGGCGCTGGGCTAGGGTCATGGTTTGCCGCACGCTGTAACCAAGCCGACGGCTGGCCTCTTGCTGCAGCGTACTGGTGGTAAACGGCGCGCCTGGATTCCGACTGGCGGGCTTGGTTTGAATATCCTTAACGGCGTAGTTGACATCATGGAGGGACTCTAGCCACTTTTTGACGTCTTCCAGAGAGTCAAAGGCTACGGTTAGCTCTGCTGGCAGATCGTTATCAAATAGGGCAGTGACCTTAAAAGAGCTGGCGGCCGTAAAGGCAGTGATTTCCCGCTCGCGCTCCACGATTAAGCGTACGGCTACCGATTGAACACGGCCAGCGCTGAGGCCAGTGCGAACCTTCTTCCACAGGACAGGGCTCAGCTCGTACCCCACCAGGCGGTCTAGGACGCGGCGTGCCTGCTGAGCGTCAACCAGCTTGCCGTCCACGGTGCGGGGGTTTTTAATGGCAGCCTCTATGGCTGGCTTGGTGATTTCATGAAATACGATGCGCTTGGTTTTAGCCGGGTCCAGCTTAAGGGCCTGCGTTAAGTGCCAGGCAATGGCCTCCCCTTCGCGGTCTTCATCGCTTGCTAACCAGACTTCTTTGCCTTTGGCGGCAGTTTTGAGCTCTGAAACGGTCTTGCGCTTGTCTGCGCTGACCTCATAATGAGGTTCAAAATCTTTGGCGATGTCTATGTTTAGGCCCTTTTTTGGCAGGTCCCTAATGTGTCCAAAACTAGATTTAACCTGGTAATCCTTGCCCAGGAATTTCTCTATGGTTTTGGCCTTTGCGGGGCTCTCTACAATTACAAGATTTGCTGCCATGTCCCGTATATACTAATCGCCCTTGCCCTTTATTACAAGTAATTTTGTCCGATTTTGTACCCCGCCCAGATACCGATGAGTGATCCGACCGCGCCCAATAGAATACCCCAGACGCCAACCATATTACCGCCGTCTAGTAGTCCGCCCAGCCAGCCGCCCAGTAGCCCGCCAACAATCACGCCGATGCTAATCATAAGCTTCATGCGTTTAGTGTATCATTCTTGACGTCGACTTAAAAAGGAAGCGCTTTCACCTCCCAGAGACTGTTATTTAAGTAGCAGTCCGCGCGCTTCTCTCTGCTGCTTATACTTTCTGGCAGAAACTCAACAGCATGGCCATACTCTATGAGCGCTAATGATGATTTTGCCGGGCTGGCCTTTTTAGTCATTACGGTATGCCCCACCGATTGCAGCCCAGCGCCTGCACCTTACCGCTAAGCTCCAGCATGCTGAGCACCTGGTTAAATCGGCTCACGTCTAGGCCGCTGCGGACAAGTAGCTCCGGACCGTCAGATAGGCCGCTAGAGAGGAGATTGAGCATCATTTGCTCCGTGGGGTCGCGGGAGTGAAGACGCCTAGCATGAGCCGCTGTAAACGTCAGGCCCAGCGCATTGAGGACATCTTCTGCGCCCGTGCAGACAGACGCCTTATTTTCCTTTATATATTGATTAGTCATATATGACATTGGGCTGGTAATGGGGCCCGGTACGGCCAGCGCGGGTATGCTGTGTTGATCTGCAAAATCCATGGTGTGCCGGGTGCCGCTCTTGGTGGCTGCCTCTGTTACGACCACCGCTTCTGCCAGCGCTGCCACCAATGAGTTGCGCTCTACAAAATTGCCCTTGTGAACCTCTTGGCTCCACGGGTAAGTGCTAATAAGTGCCCCGCCCTGATTTAAGATTTGCTCTGCTAGCCTGGCGTGCGCCTCTGGCATGGGCATTTCTACCGGCGATGGCAGTACGGCCACAGTTATGCCGCCGGCGTCCAGACAGGCGCGGTGGGCCGCGGCATCCGCCCCAAATGCTAGACCGCTGATAATAACAATGCCCTGCTCCGCCAGTTCTTTGGCAATTTTGGTGGTGACCTGCCGCCCGTACGGCGTAATGCGCCGGGTGCCTACAATGGCCACCCGTCTTTTGGCTAGCAGCTCCGGTAGTGGTAGTCCGCGCAGGTAGAGCGTGGGTGGGCTCTCTCTGTTGATGCGCCGAGCCGCGGCCGGGTAGTCCTTATGCGCAGGCGTGATGATCTGTGTGTCCATATCG
>JAGQNO010000056.1 GCA_020428025.1 Candidatus Saccharimonadota bacterium
TTATCCATATTAATCGCAGCCTGAACGAAGATATCTTAGAACTAGAGAAACGACAGCTGCTTAAGGGCTAGTTACGACGTCGCAGTCCTTGCAAATTACAAGCGGAGAAACAACCTTTTTAGCCGCCTGATTAGCGTGAGTTACTGCCTTGTTTTGCCAGAGCCAATTATTGTCATTTCTAATAATAAACGTGGCCGCGCCGCCCCCCTGAATCAGGAATAGTACAAGCACAACTGCGGCAACCCACGCCTTGGCCTTGGATTTTAATATTCCGCCCCAGGCTAAACCGCCCAGTGCAAAGACCAGCGGCAGAAACGGCACCCAGTAGCGGCCGTTAATTGCCACTGGCCAACCAGTTCTAAAGTAGGCTTCCATGTTGTCTAAAAATAAGACGCTGCCGTACACAATAAGCAGGACCACGATGAGTTTTTGGGCTGGGTTTGTGGCCAATTGTCGCCATCGCCAGAGCACCCCAATGGCTAGCAAGATTGCCAGACATACGGCAGCAAAGCCTAGGGCCGGCAAAGGCTGCTTCGTTACATAATCCCAGCTGATTGCAAAAAATAGCCTATACCACATACCGTACAGCCAACTCCAAGTAAAGGCCGGGACGCTACCGCGCCACTCAGGATCCTTTTGCGCGGCCAGTCGGTTGTCGCGCGCCCAAGGGCCGTAACTACTGCAAGAGGAGTCGTCTAGTACGACATCGCAGCTTGGCACCGGCGTGTGGTACTGCACCAAGTTAACAACGTAGCGCTCCGCAAATAAGCTTACCGACAGCAGCACCACCACCGCTAGCCCAATCTTGCTCCAACGCGGTAAACCAGCAAAACTTTTAATACATTTTTTCCAGCCCTTAGCGTTTAGGAGCTTGGTGCGCCAGGCTCTTAACAGCACGCTTAGTCCCAGCACCATAGCCACTGGCAAAAACGGATATTTTACTAGGCAACCCAGTAGTAGTAAGCTCCCTAGGGCCAGCAGGCGGGCAGCCGATACGCGGCGAGCAGCAAAATCGTCAAAGATAGCGAAGGTTAAGAGTAGCGCGGCGGCAAAAATCGGCACAAATACGTTGTCATAATTGATGGTTGCGGCCAGGAAAGGCACGACTGGTATAAGCGTAAGCATGGCCAGGCTGACGTGAGTAAAGGCAGGGCTCAGCTGCAAACGCAGTAGCACCCTGCGCATGAGCAACAGGCCGGCCATAAATAGGCCAATATTTATAACGCGCAACGCCAAAATGGTTGGCGTGTCGCCTAGGGGCTTAAGGAGTCGGTAGGGCAGGCTCAGCAGGTAGTGATACAAGTACGACGGGTCACGCACCACGCTGCCAAATTCTGCCGCCGCGGCCGGTTGGTGCGTAAACCAGGGCAGCCACTGATTGGCGTGGAGCTTTATGAGGCCGTAGTGATAATTCTCATCAAAGGCCATGGGGTAGCGCGCAGTTAGGGCCAACCAAGCGGACTGCAGCGCAAAAAATATTAGTACACCGTACCAAAACTTTTTGCTGCTAAAAAACGCTTTCATATATCCTAGCAGTATAGCAAATCGGCAAAAGCTTAAGGTATTTCTAAAGTTAGCGGGTCATTATGGGGGTACCTTGGCAGAAACAGACCAAGGACCAAAACAAAGGAGTATCGCTTATGAAACGACCTTTTAGGAAATCCAAAAGAGTAGCCGACCTACCCGCAGACTACGCACTTGTTTTGCAGCAAATCGATGAAGACGGCGGCGAAGATTTTAACAGCCTAGTAGAAACGTTGGGCGTGGAGCGCCCACGCCTAGCGCACATTTTAAGCTCGCTCCAGAATAAAGGCCTGGTGCTGATGCGCACCACCGCCAACGGCGAATTCTGGATTGAACTCAGCCGCAAAGGTCAACGTCTGATGCGCTACTTATGGCCGGAATCTTCCAGCGGCTACGCTGCAGTGCGCGCCTAACATGTAGCCCAAATTTCTAAAAGCCCACGCCTGGTGTCTAGTAGGCCCACAGCGTGGGCTATTTGTGTGCTTCTAAAAAATACGGTCTTAAGATTATTTTAAGAAATCAATCGTATACTAAGTAGCATGAAGATATTAATCGTAGAAGACGAGCACAGAATCGCCGCCGCGCTCAAGCAGGGTCTACAGCAAGAAAACTACGCCGTAGATGTCTGTTACGATGGTCAAGACGGCTACGCCGCGGCCAGCGCAGAAGAGTACGATAGTATCCTTTTAGATGTCATGTTGCCAAGCCTGAACGGTTTTGAAATCTGCAGCAAACTGCGCGCAGACGGCAACCATACGCCTATACTTATGCTGACTGCTAAAGACCAGAGCCGCGATGTCGTCCAAGGCCTCAACGCCGGAGCGGATGACTACCTGGCCAAGCCCTTTGCCTTTGAAGTGCTGCTTGCCCGGATTAACGCACTCCTACGTCGTCCCCAGCAAACAGTGTCTAGCACATTGACCGCCGGCAACTTAGAGCTAGACACTCTCTCCAAAACCGTCAATCGCGGCGGCCAGCCAATTCATTTATCTAGCAAAGAATTTGCGCTGCTTGAATATATGATGCGCAACAAAAATCAGGTGCTGTCTAAGAACAATATCATCAGCCATGTCTGGGATTTTGACGCCGATATACTCCCCAATACTGTAGAAGTCTTTGTGGCCTATCTAAGAAATAAAATCGATAAACCCTTTAAAAAGCAGCCGGCGCTGCTGCAGACCGTACGCGGCTTTGGGTATAAAATTGAAGCATGAAATCTAGATTAATCAGCAGCGCAACTCTGCGGCTTGCGGGGACCTACCTAGCCATTATGCTGCTGATGTCCTGTAGCTTTAGCGTGGCCATGTACAAGATGTCGTCCCGGGAATTTGACCGGCCGGCGCCGCGCCTGCAGCTCCACCCAGACGACAGACTTGGCGGCGATTTGCATGATATTTTTCAAGACCGCGCGGAGCAGAGTCGGCGTAATTTGCTGGTTGGATTGTTACTCCTAAACGGCAGCGTGGTGGTTGTTGGTGGGCTGCTCAGCCTTTTATTGGCGCGCAAAAGCCTGGAGCCCATAGAAAATGCCATGGAGGCGCAGGCTCAATTTGTCAGTGATGCCAGCCATGAACTGCGCACACCGCTGACCGCCATGCGTGCCGTTAACGAGGTCGCTTTGCGCAACCCCAAGCTGAGTCTTGCGGCCGCCAAAGAGGTTATTCAGGCCAATTCCGAGGAAACTATTAAACTGCAGCAGCTGTCCGATAATTTGTTAAATTTAGCCAAGCAAGAGCACGCTGTGCCGCCGCAGTTGACATCGGTAGAGCTCGCCAGCGTAGTAACTGCTGCCCTTAACCAGGTAATTCCGGCCGCCCAGGCCAAAAAAATTCATATAGACGACGCCGTGAGCCGCAGTCAAGTAATTGCCAATGAGGCCATGCTAACGCAGGCCCTGGTAATCCTGCTAGACAACGCCATAAAATACAGTCCCGCCAAAAGCCAGATTTGGATTACCAATGAACGACGTGGCAATCATGAGTTGCTCCACGTACGCGACAACGGCTCTGGCATTAGTCCAAAAGATTTGCCCCATATTTTTACACGATTTTACCGCGCCGACGCGGCTCGCAGCGGCGGCAACGGCTACGGCCTAGGGCTGGCGATTGCTCAGAGC
>JAGQNO010000057.1 GCA_020428025.1 Candidatus Saccharimonadota bacterium
CGGAAACGATCCAGTGACCCGCGGCGGTTCAGGGCAACCACGAAACACCGCACCCGAAACCCGAGCCATGGGAGGGCGCACTTTTGGGTTTCTGCGAAACCCGCCAGTGCGAAACAGCACGGGCGTAAGGGGAAACGCGGGCCAACACGGGCGCGATTTGGGGAACCGGCAAGCCAGCAGAGGGGGCGGAGGCAGGGACGGCGGGCGAAAGTCTGACCCGGCGAAGGCGTCAACAAGAGCAGGGAAGTGCGCACTTATACATCGCTGCGCGATGTGTGCGCGTGCCGGAAAACCCGGTGTGGGGAGCGGGTAGCAAGATGTGTTTTTGTAAACAAAAACCCCCTTGGCAAGGGGGCGCGGCCCCCGTTGCATCCCCCGGCAAGTGCCGGTTTTCTGTGGACAACCGTTTGTCCACCCTGTGTCTGCCGCGACCGCGCGGGCAGACTGGAAACGTGGCGATTTATAGCTTGCATTTGCGCAGTGTCGGCAGGACCACCCACGCGCCCCGGACGGCGGGCGCGCATCTTCGCTACATCACCCGCCCCGAGGCCCGCGCCGACCTGCTGGCCGGACGGATGCCGACCGAGCGCCACGCCGCGCGGCGGTGGCTGGATCGGGAGGAACGGCGGGACCGCCAGAATGCCCGCGTGATCGACAAGCTGACCGTGGCCTTGCCGCGCGAGCTGGACGCCCTGCAACGGCGCGGGCTGGTCATGGCGTTTGCCGAGCGGGTGACGCAGGGGCGGGCGGCATGGTTCGCGGCGATTCACCAGAGCGGGCGGGACGCGCACAACCCGCATGCCCATATCGTCATTCGTGACCGTGACCCGGAAACGGGCAGGCGGGTGGCGCTGCTGTCGGAGAAAGGGGCGTGCCGGAACATTCGGCTGTTGTGGGAGCTGGCCGTTAACGCCGCGCTAGAGGCCCAAGGAAGCCCGCAGCGGGTCACGCGGCTGTCTCATGCGGTCCGAGGCATCGAGGCGCTTCCACAGCGTCACAGAGGCCCGCAGCGGCCACAGGAGGGGCGGGAGAGGGAAACAGACTGTCCGGGTGTGTTCGCCCCGGCGTCTATGATCGGCCTTGCGTTTGAAATCGCTTCCGGCAAAAGGCCACGAAGGCCGCGTCCGGGCGCGTGGGCAGTCCCTTCTTCGTGCTCCACTCCCGCCATTCCGATGAGGTGAACCCCGATTTCTGATGAAGTCCATCTAGACACGATTTGCCCGATAAGTTTTATTAAACGCCATCCTTCAACAAGAGATTAAATTTATGAAACGCAATGAGTTTGAAAAAATCATAAAGCGACTGGATGGGCTTTGGACTGGATTTGGTGGTGTATTTAAGATTACACGGGAAGATATCGATGCTGTTATACCACGTTTGGCTAAGGCGATGATTAAACGTAATGTTATAAATAACAGTATATTCAAGCATGATGATGTTTCATTACCAGAGCTAAAGGACGCGGTAAAAAAAGTTATTTACGTCTATCATTATTATAAATGGTGTATGGATGATTCATTATTTTCACTTTTGTGCTGGACATTGCATTCTGGTTCAAAAACACATCGTAGCCAACAAAAAGAAAAGTCTAAAATCGATATTGGTGCGTTTTTAGAAGCATTACACGAAAGAGCAAAAGGAAAACCCATAGCCGCTGCTAAATTGGCAAGGCTTTTATCGGTTTCTCCTACAACAATACGCCGATGGCGTAAACATCCTGACTATCAGGATAGACTACGAATGCCTATCGACGATCAAGATATGATTAATCGGGCTGATGAGTTTTTAAATGGGCATACCAATATTAGGGCAGCGACCAAAGTAAACTTTGGTGTCTCTGAATTAACCTAGGCATAGCTCTATTTTATTAACCGCTGACCGAGCGAAATGGAATCTTTTCGCTCGGTATCAGGAGTTCCTATAAGCGGCTTTCCTTCGGCAAAACGCGAGGAAGGCCACATCCGGTTTTTGTGGTAGACCTTTCTTTTCGATCCACTCGCGCCATTGCCGTTCCAGTTCGTACACATCCCACCCCGGCGCGTTCTGTTTCGCCCGTTCATAGGTGGAGGTCCGCAAGTGCGGTCCGGCGTTCCCCTCGTAGATAGGCAGCGGGAGCAAGAGCGGTTCCGGTGCGGGCGGATTCTTGAGCCGGGGAAGCGCGGGCGGTAGTTGCGCGACATGTGGCCTGCTTGGCTTGAGCAACAAGCCCCGCTCGCCATCCTCAACATTAGCTTCTGGATAAACAACATGGATAGCCCGGAGGTGGTGAAAAAACTTCATCTTGAAGTTTCTAAGGCCGTGAGCATCTTTCGCATAATCTGCGCCAAATTGTGCTTGCAAGGCAGGCCATGGTATTTCTGTGGGCTTACGCAGATACGACATGCGATAGGTCAGCCAGCAATAAATATCCAAGGCTAAAGGCGAGCGTTTGAGAAGCTTAAGCGCTCGCATATCTACCGGAACAGGTCTTTCAACAATTTCCTCAAAGAAATCTGTGCTAAGTGTGACAGTGGATTTCCAGAGCGGGAGTTGAGCAGGCAATTTTGGATCCCACCAAAGCTTATATTCTTTTGCGATAGCAAACCCGACTCCACTGCTTATTCCATCCGCTTCATTGTGGTAGCGACATGACACCATACAAGAAAATAATCGCTCTAACTGATCTTTTAACCGTGTAATACTCCCCCATCGGCCCCCTGTAGGTACGAGGCCCAGTTTTGTCATGAATGCGGATAGGGACGGTCCAAGTTCTAGTACTGGGGATTTAGTGCGAACCGCTTCTGTTGTTACCCACGATACGAGCAACCGGGGGATCGATCCATAAGGCAACCCTACGTCCGGATGAGCGAGCATCGCTAGACTGAAAGCCCCATTTTGCCGTTTGAAAATAGGGGCAGGACTCTTCCGGTGTGGCATGGTGGCTTGCGTCAAGACGCGAGCCATAAAGCCGATGGCCCCGGCCTGTTTTGCCTCTTCTGCCTCTATCGCTAATGCTTCTCGGATGAATTTGTCGAGATCGTCCGCCATGGAATGTTCCTTGTGTAACTTTTTAGAGCATAGGCCGAATTTATCCACAATGGAGAGCTGTTTTCGAAGGTTATCCACGCATAAACAGTAGCGCTTTAGGGGCTGGTTTACGCATAAACGGTAGCGCTTTTACGCATAAACGGTAGCGCTTTGTCGCGAAAAAATTCACTCAATTTTTTGTTTTTAAAAGAGTTTTTCGCCGTTTTTCTGGCCCTCCCTGTAGTACCCTGTATTTATAAAAAAACCCTGTAGTTGGGAAACGCGGTTGGTGGAAAACTCGCCAATCGCGGAAAGTCGCCCCGCGAAAACCCAAAAACCGGTTCGGCAAGGGGGTGAAGGCTGGACCGTTCGGGGTCAACCGGAAACCTTGGTGGAGGCTTGAGCCTCCCGAAAGGCATGCGGGGGGAGGAACTGACCGGTCAGGGGCAAGACCCCTTGTCCGGTTTGGACGGTAGGAAAGAAAAAATGGCAAAAATTGGCAAATATCGCCATACTGGAAGAAAGCAGGGCTTTCAGGAGGAGCAAAGACCATGACCACACTCAACATTTCGCTACCGGAGCAGATGCGCAGTTTCATCGAAAGTCAG
>JAGQNO010000058.1 GCA_020428025.1 Candidatus Saccharimonadota bacterium
CCGCGCTCCAAATGATCCTTAATGCGGCCGGGCGTGCCAATAATCAAACGCGGATTAAAACGCAGTTGGCGCAATTGTGGACCCATGGCCACGCCGCCAATCAAGAGGGCATGATCCAGTTCCATTTGGTTGCCAATGGCAAAACATTGCTGTTCAATTTGCTGGGCCAGCTCGCGCGTGGGCGCCAAAATAATTGCCTGAGCTTTTTGATCAATTTCCAACTTCTGCAAAACGGGGATGACAAAAGCGGCAGTTTTGCCAGTGCCGGTGTTGGCAATACCCACAATATCGCGGCCGTCTAGGCCGGCGGGGATGGCTTTGTCCTGAATTGGCGTGGGGTCTGTTAGCCCCATTTTAGCGATGTTGGCATGGAAAAATGGCTCCAATGCAAAGTCCGTAAACTTGTGCGTGGGTTCATATTTTTCAACCGTGACGGGCTTAGCAGCCTGTACAAACTTAGACGGGTGAATGTAGTCCTTTTTTGGACCGCGTTTTTTTGGTGCTGCAGCTTGGCGGCCGCGATTATTACGGCTCTTTTTAGAGCCTTGGTAGACATAGTAAGACATAAAAATGAATCCTATTTAAAAGTTGCTAACATCGATTGCCGCAAATGAAAATCGAGTCAACCGTAACTTTCTCAAGGATTCATCAGAAACAATACTTAAACTTTAGCACAATTTAACTTAATCGGCAAGGAAGCGTGGCACCTGATCTTTGTTGATGCCGTTAATAACATCGGTAAAGCCGTATTTTTGCAGGAAGGGAATAGTGCTATTACTGCGGGCGCCGGTGCGGCAGTAGACTACGATGCGCGTGCCCCGCGGTAGGTCGGCCAGGACAGCTGGTTGACCCTGCATGATGGCCGCCGGCGGAATGTTAAGGGCGCCAGGGTAGTGGCCCATCTTAAATTCAAACGGTTCGCGGACATCAATAACAACGGTTTTCATCCCAGTGCCAAATTACCTAACCGCTGCAAATGCCGCTTGCGGTACTGCTCAAACGCCTCGCGGCTGGTACCGTTTTTGCGCAGAAAGGCGCTCATTTTTTCCGAGCCAATGAAGTGCGGCAGCATAACGTACGAGGCGCCTTGGTCGTACAGCTGCGCGGCTTGATCGTAATCCGTGGCGTGGCAAATAAAAATGCCCTTGGGATTTTGCTTGAGATAGTATTTCAAGAGCTGCAGGTTAGTGGCGTGGTCCGGCAGAATACTGACCATGGTTTCAACGCCTGCCACGTTGAGCTCCTCCAGCAGGCCGTAATCCGTGGCATCGCCATAAATGTGCGTGATGTGCTGGCGTTCTAGCAAATCGATAACGTCTGGGTCGTAATCTACCACCACGTACTTTTTGCGCATGTGGCGGAATGTCTCAATAAATTCGTGCCCACCGCGGCGGTAGCCAAAGAGCATGAGTTTGTAGGTAGGGGCTTGGCCGTGTTCCGCATGGACGATGTTTCGTTTTTCAAAAATATTTAATATTTTGGAGAAGCGCATAAACAGCTTATCGTCGTATTTCATGAGGTAACTAGAGGCAGCAATTGTTAAAAGGGTGGTCAATGTTAAGATGCTCATAACGTAATCCGACACCAGCCCCAAGCTCAAGGCCAGGGCCATCATAATGACAGAGAATTCACTAATCTGCGATAAGTGTGCCGCCGCCTTAAAGCCAGTTTGTTTAGTAAAGCCTAAGAGGCCCATGCCAGAAGACACGCTGAGTGGTTTTATAAACAACGCCACACCAGACAACGCCAAAGCCGGCATAAGCGCCGCCTGCATGCCGCCAAGCGTCATGCCGCTGCCTAGTTTTATAAAGAACAGTAATAAGAAAAAATCGCGCAGCGGCTTAAGGCGCGTGCTCATTTCTTGTGCGTAGGGCAGAGAGGCCAGCGCTACACCGGCAAACAGGGCGCCCACTTCCAGGGAGAAGCCCATCAGCTCAAAAGCCGCCGCAACACTAAAGGCCCAGGCTAGGGTAAACGTAAACAAAAACTCTTGATTGGCAGCAAAAAACTTAGCTAACCGGTTCATGACAAACCAACCCACAAAAGTAAGAACACCGGCCAGCAGCAGGCCTTTGCCAATGAGCGCGTACAGCTGACCCGCGGCCGCTCCGTTTTTGGATGCCGTTAGGAATACCAAAGATAGCGTGGCGGCCAAATCTTCCATTAACAGCACACCAATTGCCACCTGGGCGTATAATCGGTCTTGCTCACGGGAGTCAACCAGGTGCTTAATGACCACAATCGTGCTGCTAAACAGCGACCCAAGTGCCAGTAGTCCGGCCTCTTGCGTGTTAAGGCCAAAGAGTTTTCCAACCATAAAGCCGGCCGAACCGACCAATAGCGTATTTAAGACAAAAATTGCCAAAACTGGCTTGCCGGTGCGCTTAATAACGCCAACATTGAGCCCTAGACCCACGATGAATAGCAGCAGGGCAATGCCAATTTGACTAAACGATTCAAACGCCGCAGCATCGTGCAACAGGTTAAGCGCCGCCGGTCCGCAAATAATACCAGAGATAATGTACCCAATAATCAGCGGCTGCCGTAGCAGTCGCATAATAACTGACACGCCTGCGGCCACCGCTAGCACGGCCGCCAGTTGGGCAAAGATACTCAGTTCCATGCCCTGTATTATACCGGTTATGCTGGGGCGTGACCACCACTTGCGCTATACTTGTAAACATGAAGCTATTTATCCAAGTCCCTTGCCTAAACGAAGAAGCCACCTTAGGCTCCGTCCTTAAAGAGTTACCCACCAAAATTCCTGGCGTCAGCAATATAGAGGTTTTAATTATCGACGACGGCTCTACAGACCGCACGCTTGAAGTGGCCAAAAAACACGGCGTTAAGCACTTTGTGCGGCACAACGGCAACAAGGGGCTAGCGCTCAGCTTCCGCGATGGCCTGTGGTACTGTCTAGAGCACGGCGCAGATATAATCGTAAATACCGATGGAGATAATCAATATCCCGGCAATAAAATCGCCGATTTAGTTAAGCCAATCATAGACCGCCGCGCAGACATGGTTATTGCCGATCGCCAAACCAACACCATAGACCACTTTGGCCTAGGCAAAAAAATCCTGCAGAGATTTGGCACCTGGGTGCTTAACAAGGCCGCCGGCACAAAGGTGCCCGATGCACCCAGCGGTTTCCGCGCCTACAGCCGTGACGCCGCGCTTAAGCTCAACGTGGTTACGCGCTTTAGCTACGCCATGGAGACCTTGATTCAGGCCGGCCAAAAAGGGCTAACCATAGTCAGCATTCCCATTGTGACCAATCCCAAAACGCGGGAATCACGCCTGTTTAAGAATATGTTTGAGCATGTGTTTAAATCTGGCACGGCTATTGCTAAAGCCTTCATTATGTATCGGCCGTACGCCGTTTTCTTTACTACCGGCGGGTTTTTAACAGCCGCTGGATTAGTGCCATTTGTGCGGTATCTTACGTTACTGCACCAGCAGGGCAGTGGCCGCCATCTGCAGTCGCTTATCTTGGGTACGGTGCTGCTCACAGCTGCTTTTATTAGCTTTACGCTGGGAGTGGTTGCCGGGCTTATCCATAT
>JAGQNO010000059.1 GCA_020428025.1 Candidatus Saccharimonadota bacterium
AGACCACGAATAGGTCAGCGCCTCCGTGCCGTGATAGCGGGAAGACCTAGGCCACACCTCATAATAAAACATATGTATAGTATACGCTTGCAAAGCGGCCCGCGGCTTTGCTATAGTAGTGAGTACGTTGTTCTAATAACAATAAGAGGCTTATGTTAGACATCTTCATTACATCGCGCGTACGGCGAAAAATCGTTGTGATTTACGCCAAATATCCAGACTTCAAGACTCACGTCCGCGGTCTTGCCAAGCTGATTAAAGAAGACGCTGGTAACATCCAGCGCGAACTGAAGCGCCTGGAAAAGGTGGGCTTCTTACTCTCTGAAAAACAAGGCAATACCAAAGTCTACTCCACTAACAAGCAATTCCCAATTTTTAAAGAACTCCAAAGCATTGTTCTAAAGAGTCAGCGCTCTAGCGCTAAGCGCGTTTAGCTAGCAGTAGACGATATTTGACATTTAACAAATTCTGTGCTAATGTTATATCAAGTTAACAAAAATAAAAATTATGTCAGAAATATCCACACTGGAATCCACGCAGGAGCTGGTAGCTCATCAGCTCATTGGACAGATGAGAGAAGAAAATATGCGCCTCTCTGCCGCCGTCAACGAGACGGGCAGGTACCCTGACTGGTGGGCTGATGGCCAAGACCTTACGAGTACCCGCGATATTGAGAGTGATTTTAAGCTTGGAAACGGCTCGCCAGAAGACGTGGCCGCCTACTACGTGCTCACTGCCGAAAGAGCAAAAATAAGGAAAGAACTGACTGGTTTTGACAGCTCGGCAGACCAATTATTCTACGATTTTTCGCTTGGTGCAGATGTTATGGCAAAGGGCCTTGCGGCAACCGGCGAAGATGGAGACATACTAAGGAAAGATGTTCTGGAGGGAATTGCGAATCCGGATATGGATGCAAAGACAGAGTTACTGTCGACCGTTCAATCGTATTACGGAGCTAAACGAGCAACCGATTTGCTGGCTGTACGTGGCGAAGGCTTTGACCAGCAAGTCAGAACAGCTCTGCGCACTGCTCCGGGTATAAAAGCGCTGGCCTACGAAGATAACAAAATGAATTATGAAGATACCTGGAAGCAGACAATAGAAAAAGGTAGAGAATGGTTTGCCGATGCACTCGCAACAAGTGAGGGCATTGATATTACAGCGGCCCGCGAATATACATTTAGTGCTGGCGTAAATAATCGTGGAGAGCAACTCGCGAAGGTACTTAATGCCTTTGATCACTTTGGGCCGGAGCGCATCCGCAAGATAAGCGAGGCTACCAATATTTACGGCCTTGAAGCATATAGTATTGGGCAGTTAGAGCGAATGGAAGAGTTTGCAACTAACCCCCAGGCGCTCTCTGAACGTCTTAAGAATCATGACGTGACCGTTGTTCTAACCAATCGTTCAGGTGATTACAACGGTGTTATGACTGATAACTCGCAAATGGTTGAAGACGGCGAAACATCGGGCAGGTGCCTTTTCTTTGAAATGAATACCATGGACGATATTTACCGTACATTCGTTAAGCTGCAGCGGGCAGGCATACAACCATCTACGCTGTGGCTAGCGGCTCATAGCGGCGAAGGACAATTTGTAGTATCAGATGAAAGGCCTGTCGGCTCTAAACATGCCTCGATTGCTGCCGTTGCCGCACGCGAAGTTGTTGCAGCTGTCAATGAAAGTGAAGAAGCAAGGGAGAAAAACTATTTCGGTTTTTCACTACATGGCATGAAAGGTTTCAGTAGGCTTGTAGATACCTATATGCGCGACAGTAGAGCTATAGATGACCCAAAAATTGCTGATGGCCGTAAGCGCATCGTTTTCCAGGCCTGTCATATGGGGGATAAAGTCGATGTTCGCGCGATTGACCCAGTAAGCGGTCAAAAAATTACCGTTGGCAATGAGTCGGTTATCTCCCAGATTGCAAAAGATTTGATTGCAAGCGGTAATAAGTCAAAAGTTGATATATTTGGCGGAACGGGTGGTATACAGATGCACGCCAGCGAAGCAGGCGTTAGGTACTCTGGTCCACCCACAAGTTTTACAGAAGACCGTGTTGCGTTGAAAGGCCTACGTGCGCGCATTGGCGGCAGCACTAACACTCCCGTCATGACGCGGGTTAGTCAAATTAGCATGAGATAGTGCCTGAGTGGGGCTTGCACAAATCACCCCTGTAAGATATAATCGTTGGTGATGATACAAGTTACACGTAAAGATGGGAAGGAACCGCTAGAGAATTTGCTGCGCCGCTTTAACCGCAAAGTGCAGCAGTCTGGCGCCATTGCCATCGTCAAAGCCAACCAATATTTTGAGAAACCGCTCAGTAAGCGCGAGCGCCGTCTAAAGGCAATCGTGCGCACGGAGCGCCGCGCCCTAAAGGTAAAACGGACAAAACTGGGCCAGCGCTAAAATGCTGGAAGACAGACTCAACGCTGATATTAAAGCCGCCCTTTTGGGCGGTGATCAGTTTACGGCCACAACACTGCGGGGCCTAAAAGCCACAATCTTAAACGTTAAGGTGGCAGAGGGCAGCCGCGACCAACAGATGTCAGACCAGCAGATTCAATCGATTTTTGCTAAAGAAGCCAAGAAGCGCCAAGAGAGTGCGGACCTGTTTAAGCAAGGCGGCAATGACGCCAAGGCGGATCAGGAGCTGGCAGAGAAGAAGCTTATAGAAACGTACCTGCCAGCGCAGCTGTCTGAGCAGGAAATTAAGATGATAATAGACGATTTAGCGGGCCAAATTGGGGCGGCCACTATGGCAGACATGGGCAAGCTGATTGGCGCCGTAAAAGGTCACGCCGGGCCATCGGCAGACGGCGCATTGGTAGCAAAATTAGTTAAGGAGAAATTGAGCGCATGATAGTACTTATGGGGCTACCGGGCAGCGGCAAGGGTACGCAGGGTAAAATGTTGGCCGATGAGCTGGATATGCACCTGGTCTCCACCGGTCATTTGGTGCGGCTGTACGTGACGGGCGAGCGCCGTCAGCGCATGCTGGCTGGAGAACTGCTAGACGACCAAGAAATGATTGATATGCTAGAAAAACTACTGGCCACCATTGATGACAACAAAGAAATCATACTAGACGGTTTTCCGCGCACTGTTATGCAGGCCGAGTGGCTGATGGAGCAGGTCAAAAAAGGCCGCTTCCAGCTGAGTCACGTCATACACCTAAAAGCCTCTGAAGACGTGGTGCGTGAGCGCCTAGGTCTGCGCGGCCGCTTAGATGACAAGCAAGAAGTTATAGAAGAGCGCTTCCGCGAATACCAGCGCCTAACTGCACCAGTTGTAGACTGGTTTAAAACTCACGGCGCACCCCTAGTAGAAGTGGACGCAGAGCGCACCACCACAGAAATTAACGACGATTTGCACCGCCTCCTGAAGATATGATGACGCGCGTCAAAACGGCTCAGGAAATCGCCCACATGCGCGAATCTGGCCGCATTACGGCCGCCATTGTTGAGCTTTTGGGTAGGCGCCTTACGCCCGGCA
>JAGQNO010000005.1 GCA_020428025.1 Candidatus Saccharimonadota bacterium
TCGCGGCCAAAGCCAAAGAACAAGAAATTATGACTCTGTAGTACAATAGACCAGACATGGCAGTAGCACTATTAATCCTGGGCATTATCTTATTTATCGGCCTGATTCTTATCCATGAGTGGGGCCACTTTATTGCCGCCAAAAAGGGCGGTGTAGAAGTAGAAGAGTACAGCGTTTTTTTTCCGCCAAAGTTGTATAAGCGTAAAACAAAAGGCGGCTGGCAATTTGTAATTGGCGCTTTGCCGCTAGGCGGCTACGTCAAACTCAAGGGAGAGCACGATACGGACACCGCCAAGGGCAGCTACGGCGCGGCCGACCTCTGGACCAAGACCAAAATCATGGGTGCTGGTGTTTTTATGAACTTAGTCACCGCGTTTCTGTTGTTGATGGTCCTGGCTTGGCTGGGTATGCCAAAGATTATGGACAATCAGTTTACGGTGGCATCGGACACCAAGGTGATTAGTCGCGGCCAGCACCACGTGGTTTTAGAAGAAGTGACTAAAAATCAACCCGCCGCTAAGGCTGGCCTAAAGCGCGATGATATTTTGCAAAAAATTGCTGACACCCCTGTTACCGATGTAAAAAGCTTACAGCAGGCCAGCAAAAAATATGCCGGTCAGACGGTTACGGTAACGTATGAGCGAGCCAAAAAGCAGCAGACTGCTACCGCTACGCTTAACTCTGTAGAAAGCCAGCAAGGTAAGCAGCAGCCAACGTACCTAGGGGTATCGATTAGCGAGGTCAAGCAAGGCGCAGACCTACGGCGATCCACCTGGTCCGCACCTATAGTGGCCGGGGGTCTGATTGGCCAGTTTACCTGGGCTACGCTCCAGGGCTTGGGCAACGCGCTGCAGGGCTTGGGTAGCCTGATTGCCGGCGCAGCTACTGGCAACACGGTGGCTCGGCAGCACGGACAATCGGAGGCGGCCGGGCAGGTGTCTGGGCCGATTGGCATTGTTATGGTGCTTAATCTTGTATCGCATATGAACTACCAATTCATGCTGCTGATTATTGCGCTCATTTCTTTAACTTTGGCCATTATGAATCTGTTACCAATCCCGGCATTGGACGGTGGCCGGCTCTGGCTGACGCTGATTAGCCGCGGCATTTTTAAGAAACCGCTGACGCAAAAAGTTGAAGAAAATGTCAACGCCGCCGGCTTTTTTATCTTAATTGGCCTGACGATTATTATTGCATTCGTGGACATAAAAAGGTTCTTCTAATGGAGCAAAAAAAAGTACCATGGAACGGCTGGGTGGCGCTCATTTATGGCGTGGTTTTGTTCTTTGTGGCACAGATTATTGGCGGTTTGGCAGCGGCCATGTACGGCGCGCTCCAGGGGTGGAGTGCACAAAAAACCACCGACTGGCTGCAATCGGCTGTGGCCGGACAATTTGCTTATATTCTGATTGCGGAAGTACTAACCATTGCCGGCATTTTTGCGTTTATTAGCTTCTACAAACAGCCGCTGAACATCATTGGCTTTAAGCGTCCCCGCTGGGACGATTTGTTCGCTGGACTAATGGGCTTTCCAATCTACTTTGTGCTCTTTGCGATTATGTTGGCCATAGCTAGCCAGGTCTTCCCGGGTCTTGACGTCAACCAGGAACAGCAGATTGGCTTTAAGGATGTGGCAGGCACATGGCCCTTAATTATGACATTCATTAGCTTGGTGATCTTGCCCCCATTAACAGAGGAAATATTGCTGAGGGGCTTCTTATATACTAGCCTCCGTAAGTACTTCAAATTTGGTCTGGCGGCGTTGATTGTCAGCGCCATCTTTGCTGCCGCGCACCTACCGGAAGGTGGCGATGCCGGGCCGCTGTGGGTTGGGGCAATCGATACATTCATGCTGTCATTGGTGCTTTGTTATGTCCGGGAAAAAACCGGCAGTTTGTGGGGCGGCATTGTTATTCATGCGCTTAAGAACTGCCTGGCATTTATTCTGCTGTTTATTATTCAGGTCCGCTAGGGCGGTCGGCTAACATAAGATAACAAAGCATGCTAAAATACACCCCATATGAGAGCATCTAATTTATTTACCAAAACCAGCAAAACTGCGCCCGCGGACGAGGTCGCCAAAAACGCCCAACTACTGATAAGAGCGGGCTATGTGTACAAAGAAATGGCTGGCGCCTATGCCTATTTGCCACTTGGCCTACGTGTCATAGAAAAAATTAAAGAAATTGTGCGCCAGGAAATGAACGCCATTCATTCTAATGAACTGGTCATGACCAGCCTGCAGCGCAAAGAAATTTGGGAAAAAACTGGCCGCTGGGACGACAAAGTTGTAGACATTTGGTTCAAGACTCAATTGGCAGATAAAACAGAGGTGGGATTGGGCTGGAGCCATGAAGAGCCAATCGTAGAGATGCTGCACCAGTACATCCACAGCTACAAGGATTTGCCGGTCAGTTTGTATCAGTTCCAGACTAAAATGCGCAATGAAAAGCGGGCTAAATCCGGGGTCATGCGCGGCCGCGAATTTATCATGAAGGACATGTACAGCTTCCACGCCACCAAAGAAGACCTGGATCACTACTATGACCAAACCATAGAAGCATACAAGCGGGTCTATGACCGGCTAGGCATTGGCCAGGACACATACGTCACGTTTGCTAGCGGCGGTGCCTTTACCAAGTTTAGCCACGAATTCCAGACCATTTGCGACGCTGGTGAGGACGTTATTTATCTGCACCGTGGCCAGAACATCGCCGTCAACGAGGAAGTGGTTGACGATGCGGTCAAAGAGCTGGGCATTAAGCGGGAGGAGCTAGAAAAAGTCAAAACCGTAGAAACTGGCAACATTTTTAACTTTGGCACCCAAAAGACAGATGAGATGGGCCTGTACTTTACTGATCAGGATGGCAAGCAGGCATCACTTTGGATTGGATCATACGGCATTGGCATTAGCCGCGCCATGGGCGTGATTGTAGAAAAAATGGCGGACGACCGCGGCCTAGTCTGGCCGGCCAACATAGCTCCGTACACCGTCTATCTGGCGCGCCTGGGCGTGGAAGACAATGTGGTGCAGGCCGCAGATAAACTATACGATGAACTAACCGCCGCAGGCGTAGAAGTCTACTACGATGACCGCGACGAGCGCCCCGGCACCAAATTCGCCGACGCCGACCTGTTAGGTTTCCCGCTGCGCGTGGTAGTCAGTGCCAAAACAGAAGAGCAGGGCAAGTTTGAAGTTAAGCTGCGTACGGAGTCGGAATCGGCCTTGGTGGACCGCGCAGAGCTTGAGAGCCAGCTGAAACAACTGGCAAATTCATAGTTGCATTCCCTGAAGTTCTGCTATAATGGTGGCGAATTAGTGTAAACGATGTGGGTAACAAAAGAGGCCGCCAGGTGCGGCCACATTAAGGAGTAAAAGTAATGGCAGTAAAGAAACAATTTAAGTTAACCAAAGATGGTGCCGCAGAATTGCAGGCAGAGCTAGATCAGCTCCACGCCACCCGGGCAGACCTGGCTGAGGCAATTCGTGTTGCCCGCGAGTTTGGCGATTTGTCAGAGAACACAGAGTACCAATCCTTGCGCGCCACGGCAGAGCGCAACGATGCGCGCATTGCAGAAATTGAACACATTTTGCAAAACACAGAGCTCATTAAAGATGGCGGCAAATCAGACAAAATCCGCTTAGGCTCGCACGTGACCCTAGAGGGCGCTGGCGGCAAAAAAGAGTTCCAAGTGGTTGGTACTATGGAAGCAGATCCGCTCAACGGCAAAATTAGCGATGAATCCCCAATTGGCCACGCCCTCATGGGCCGCAAAGTTGGCGACGACGTAGAGATTAAGACTCCTGCAGAGACCGCCAGCTACAAAGTTGCTAAGATTAGCTAATTTGCGGCAACGACTTCCAGCAGATATACTAGGGGCATCATGGCAACCCTAAAAGAACTGCGCGATGAGCGCCTTCGCAAGCTTCAGGATCTTAAAGAAAAAGGCATTGAGCCCTATCCGGCCCGGGCGCAGCGTACGCACACGCTGCAGCAAATCAAAGATCAATTTGCTGACCTAGAAAATCAGCAGGTAAGTGTGGTGGGGCGCATTCAGGCCATCCGCAAGTTTGGCAAAATCGCCTTTGTGGTTATTAAGGACCAGACCGGGGAGCTACAATTGTTTGTAGGTCCAGACCAGTCGGCCATTATTGAGCTGCTGCCACTTTTAGATAGCGGCGATTTTGTAGAGGGCCATGGGCCAGTTATAAAGACCAAAACCGGTGAAGTTAGTGTTGGTGTAACAGAGATAAAACTGTTGACAAAATCGCTGCGGTCGTTGCCTACAGAGTTGACGAATAAAGAAGAGCGACTGCGCCGTCGGTATGTAGACATGGCCGTAAATGACGATGTGCGCCAGCGTTTTGTGCGCCGCTCTAGGTTCTGGCAGGCTACCCGCGATTTCCTGAATCAAAACGGTTTTACAGAGATAAATATTCCCGTGCTAGAGCACACCACTGGCGGGGCAGATGCCAACCCGTTTGTGACGCACATGGACGCGCTGGACCAGGATTTTTACCTGCGCATTAGCCACGAGCTGCCACTTAAGCGCCTCCTGGGCGCCGGCTTTGAGAAGGTCTACGACATTGGCCCCCGCTTTAGAAACGAAAATTACAGCGATGAGCATCTGCCAGAACACATCGCCATGGAGTGGTACTGGGCTTATGCAGACTGGCAGCAGGGCATCCAGTTCCAGGAAGATTTATTTAAGCACGTGCTGGAGCAAACGTTTGGCACACTGCAGTTTAAGCTGGGCAATTTTGACGTTAACCTAGAGGGCGATTGGCCGCGCTGGGATTACGCCCAGGTTATTAAGGACCACTACGGCCTGGACCCATTTAGTTGCACGCTAGAAGAAGTTAAACAGGCGCTCAAGGACAACAAACTAGAAGTAGCCCAAACAGAAAACAAGGCCCGCGGCATTGATAAGCTTTGGAAGAACGTGCGCAAGGACGTGGCTGGGCCTATCTGGCTGATTAATACGCCGCTGTTTGTTAGCCCGCTTGCCAAAGCCAACCCGGATCGCCCAGAAACTACCCAGCGCGCTCAGGTAGTCATTGCCGGTTCAGAACTTTGCAACCTATTCTCAGAATTAAACGACCCGCAGGAGCAGCTAGCCCGCTTTGTAGAGCAGCAAAACATGCGCGACGCCGGGGACGATGAAGCCATGATGCTCGACATCGACTACGTGGAAATGCTGGAATACGGTATGCCGCCGGCTTGCGGCCTTGGCTTTTCAGAACGAGTGTTCTGGATTTTTGAAGGTGTTTCTGCGCGCGAGGGCGTGCCGTTCCCGCAGCTGCGAGCGGAAATCGACCCGGTTACAGCCGGCCTGTACCCGGACGTAAAACTGTAATTACTATGAGCGCTATTGAACAAATCGGTAGAGAATTTGCTATCTCTGAACGAGTGCAGCAGCAGGTCGTACGTGCCGTAGAATCCACGTATCCCTATGCTAATCCCGATCAGAGCGTGGCTGCTTATGTCAGGCAGCTACCACTGAGAATTAAGCCTAACGTCCGTACATTTGCAGCAGCTGCACTTGCAGCAGTTAGATCTATAGACGACCCAACAAAAGTCTATTTGCCCAGGCATGGGGCAGTTTTCAAAGCGGGCGTCTATGTAGCGTTTCATGCGATTCGTCAGGAACATGGCAATCACTTTGCGGACGGCCTTGACCCCTCGCTGATAAGTGGGCTGTATCCCAGACAAATCGACCCCAGCAGAGCAGTCACAGACGTGGAATCTCAGGCCTGGCTGAACGGTGTAGCAGAGGATGGGCTGGATATTGCCCCAAGGCTGGCTTTACATGTCAGCAAATGGTCGTCAATTTTTGACCACATAAAGGACCGGCCGGCGTTGTTCACGACTGGCTTTGGTGTAACATTGGCCCTTGCAAAAAACAAATGGCAGCAGCAGGCCGATGTTGCCTTTGCTGACTTTTTAACCGGCTCCGGAATTGATGTTGCGTACTGGGGAGAGGGCGGCCTACATGATTAGCGTTTCCGACAATCAGTTTCAGGCCATGGTAAACGAAGCCGCCGCGCGCCTGCCGGAGCCGCACAAGAGCCAAATTACAAACGTGGCGCTACTGTATGCCGATCAGCCATCGGCAGAGCAGGCGGATAAAATCGGTCTGCGGCAGGACCAGCTGTTACTAGGATTGTATGAGGGCGTGCCACTGACGCAAAGACAGGGCATGCAGCCGCATTTCCCAGATAAAATTACGCTCTTTAAAGACGCGCTGCAGTTGTTGTCTACGGACCAAGACGATTTACAGCAGCGCATTTATCACACGCTCTGGCACGAGGTTGCGCACTATTACGGCTTGGACCATCCAGCCATACACGCGCTGGAGTAGTGTGCCAAAAACAGGTACAATAGAGCGTAGTGAAGAAACAAAACCTATGGAACAAAATTTGGCGCGACAAGCGCGGCCACGTGGTTATTTGGCAGTGGCCAAACCTATGGCTGTGGGGGTGGCTGGCATGTACCGGCATCTCTTTGTTTGTTCCGCAGTCCGTGGCCAATTGGCTGTGGTACGGTGGCCTGATTTTTTTGACCGTTTGGGCTGGATTAGAAATTTTTAGCGGCGTTAATTATTTTAGGCGCGCGTTGGGTGTGGGCGTAGCAGTGCTGATACTTTTGCAATTATTAAATTTTGGTCGATAAGGACACGCGCATGCAGGCAGTAATTTTTGATTTTGACGGAACACTTGCCAATAGCTTTAATGAAGTCGCTGGCTTTTTAGCGGGGCAGGCAGGGCGGCAGCTATCAGACTTTTCTGCCGCTCAGCTTAAGGACATGCACGGTCTGTCCATGAAAGATTTAGCGCTTCATCTTGGCGTCCCAGCCTGGAAATTGCCACTAGTGTACTTTAGAGGCCGCCGCTCCATGCATAAGCGTATGACCGGCGTCACCTTATTTCCTGGCATCGTTGAGGTATTAGAGGCACTCCACAAAGACAACTATCAGCTGCTTATTCTAAGCAGCAACAGCGCGCGAAATATTAAAAAATTCTTAAGTCAGCATGGTTTGTCCGGGTATTTTAATGGGGTGTATGGCAGCGCTGGTTGGTTTGGCAAGGGCGCAGCGCTTAAGGCAGTTGTTAAAAAACGGCGCCTATCACCAACCTCTACGGTCTATGTGGGCGATGAAGTCCGCGATGTCTACGGCGCTCACCGCGCCGGCATGCCTATTATTGCTGTAGACTGGGGCTTTGCCTCTAGCCAGGCGCTGCTTGATCGCAGTCCAACTTTATTGGTGCACACCCCAGCGCAACTGCAAAAAGCGTTGCTAGATTGGGGGCGTCCGTAATGGATTTAGAACTGATTCATATAGAAAAATTGGTGCCGGGCGGGCAGGGGCTTGGTACGTTGGCGTCTGGCCAAAAGGTGTTTGTCTGGAATGTGCTGCCGGGAGAAGAAGTCCGAGTGCGTCTTATTAAGAAAAAGCGTTCATATGCAGAGGCTATTGCGGAAGAAGTGCGGCATCCATCGCCAGCCCGTATAGAACCGCGTGAACCAGAGGTGTACTTAGGGTCATCGCCCTGGCAAATGATGGATTTTGAGGCAGAAAATGCCTACAAAGCAGAACTGGCGCATGAGTCCATGCATCAGGAAAAAGTGCCGCTGCCGCATGACGTGCCAATAACCGCGGTAACAGTGGGACCAGAGTGGCACTACCGTAACAAAATGGAATACTCTTTTTGGGGCGATGATGATGGTCTGCACCTAGCGCTGCACCAACGCGGCTCCAAGGGCAAACAAATTGTAGACGGCTCTGCCTTGGCTATGCCCGCCATAGACGCTGCCGCCCGCGCACTTGTGCAGCAACTACAGGGCATACGTGCCGGGGATTTAAAAACGCTTATGTTGCGCTGCTCCGCCGATGGTCAGGTAGTCGCCGCCTTGTTTATTAAGGTGCACGAGGCGCCAGCACTAACACTGCCGCCAGAGCTGAAAGGCTTGCGGATTTACCATTCAAATCCCAAGAGCCCAGCCAGTGTGCCCACAGAACTGTTGCAAGAACTAGGCAACTGTGAACTAGTAGACACACTTCTTGGTCAGCCATTTACTTACGATGTAGACAGCTTCTGGCAAGTTAATTTGCCGATTTTTGAACGCGCCCTTACAGATATAAAAGAGCATTTAGCTGCCCCGCAGGTGATTGATTTATACGCCGGGGCGGGCAGCATTGGCCTGAGCGTGGCCGGCCAGCAGACTACTTTGATAGAACTAGACACCGCCACTGCGCGCATGGCCGGTTTGAACGCCGCCGCAAGCCCACTGGATGCAGAAGTAGTGCAAACCAGCGCAGAGGCCGCGCTGGAGCACATTTTGCCAGATGTGCCGCTGACGTTGGATCCGCCGCGCGCTGGACTGCACCCTAAAGTCACGGCTCGCATTTTAGAGGTGCGGCCGCCGCGTATCGTCTATCTAAGCTGCAATCCGTCTACCCAGGCGCGGGACCTAAAGCTGCTGACAGATGGCGGCTACAAAATCACGCATTTTCAGGTGTATAACTTCTTTCCGCGCACGCCGCATATTGAATCACTTGCTATACTAGAACGGTAATGAGTTACTGGAGGGAACGTTCGCAGCCGTATCGGCCCGGCCAGACCGCACCGTTTAAGGTGAGCCGGTCTAAAATTGAGTTGTTTATGCAGTGCCCGCGCTGTTTCTGGCTGGATGTGCGGCTTAAAATTACGCGGCCCTCTACGCCGCCGTTTAACATCAACAAAGCTATAGACGAGCTGTTTAAAAAAGAATTTGATAGGTACAGACGTGCCGGCCAAGCGCACCCGCTCATGGAGGAGTTTAAGGTGCAGGCCGTGCCGTTCCAGCACGCCCAAATTGACACCTGGCGGGAAACATTTACAGGGGTGGTGGCGCTCCATAAACCAACTAATTTGCACGTGTTTGGTGCGGTGGACGATTTGTGGGTTAACCCCAAGGGGCAGGTAATTGTGGTGGATTACAAGGCCACCGCCAAAGACCGCGACGTTTCCATAGACTCAGACTGGCAAATCAGCTACAAGCGCCAAATGGAGGTCTACCAATGGCTGCTGCGCCAAAACGACCTAGACGTTTCCGCCACCGGCTACTTTGTCTACACCAACGGCCGCATGGACCTGGACAGCTTTGGCGACCGCCTAGAATTTCGCACTAAAATCATCCCGTACAAAGGTTCTGACGATTGGGTGGAGCCGACGCTGGAGCGCATGAAAGCTTGCATGGATTCAGATACGATGCCGCCCGTGGGCGATGATATCATGGGCGGGCCGTGCAGCTACTGTAGCTATGCGCGGGCGCGGACTGAGCTGACGCTCGCGGCGGTTAAAAATACCAAGAAATAGGATTTGAAATACTAAAGGTCAAATTATTAACTTTGAGAGGATTATCATATGCCAGGTTTGCCGACTGAGGTTTTAGAAGGTCTTGATGAAGTGTATGGCCCGATTGTCATAGACTTTACAATTACGCAGGTCCCAGAAGGCGGGGCACCAGAAGAGATAAGGCGTGAATGGGTTGGATTATCTTTGCCGGTACGTGAGCAAAATGCATTAGGGCTTGGACCAAGATATTTTGATCTGCTAACTGGTCAGATGAGAGACAACCCCAGTTCGGTTGGTATTTCAGGCATAGAGGCGGTTGATGCGCTCTACCGAGCAGGAAAAATTGAAGCATCAAACTTTTGGTATCCATATCATTTAGGGCTATTTACCTTTAGAGCCTATGAAGGTAGATTTGATCACTTGCGCGACTAACTTGATAGATCGACAGGAGCAATAATCAGTTTCCGCATCACAGCATCCTCAAAAATCCTGATAGTTTCACCATTTTGTACCCCCCATTTTTTGCGAATTGCAATTGGCAGGGTAATGCGGCCTCGGCTATCAATATTGACAACAAAATCTATACTATAAATTATAGTCCTAGACACGGTACACTAGAAGCATGATTGAGCTCAAAGGAGTAACCAAAACCTACGGAAAGGGTGGCAACACTTTTACCGCGCTAGACAATATTAATCTAACTATTCCGGACGCCGCCGTGGTGGCGGTGGTGGGCAAGTCCGGCAGCGGCAAGTCCACGCTGATGCATATTATGAGCGGGCTAGATCGGCCGTCGGAGGGGAGCGTTACGGTTAGCGGCCGCAACCTGCACGACCTCAAGAAAAAAGAGCTGGACCAATTCCGCGCGCGTGAAATTAGCTTTATTTTTCAGAGCTTTTTTGTGCAGGGCGGAGACAGCTGCTACGACAATGTCAGCCTGCCGCTAGAAATTGCCGGCGTCCCGCGCAGTAAGCGTCAGCAAAGGGTAGAAAAAGCCCTAGAAAGTGTGGAGTTAACAGATAAGACCCGCCAAAAAGCCAAGAACCTCAGTGGTGGCCAAAAGCAGCGTCTGGCTATTGCCCGCGCCATCGCCGGGCAGCCGCGGATTTTGTTTGCCGATGAGCCTACCGGTAACCTAGACAGTGCCACTGGCGCCGTGGTAGAGAAGCTGCTATTTGACTATGCGCGCGCCAACAAAGCCACGCTGGTAGTCGTAACGCACGACCAAGATTTGGCTGCAAAATGCGATATCCAAATCCACGTTAAAGATGGCCGCATAACAGAGGTAAAACAATGAAACGATTAGACATTATCCGCCGCGCCGGCCGCAACTTAAAGCAGGCAAAAGTCCGCACACTCTTAACCGCGCTGGCTATTTCTGTGGGCGCGTTTACGCTGACGCTCAGCCTGGCTATTGGCGCCGGCACGCGTGAGTACTTTGCCAAGTTCTTAGAGACCAACGTCAATCCGCAGTCGCTATTTGTGGTGGCAGACAAGAAGCTGGTCGGCTTTGAGGGCGGCAATACCGGACCCAAAGAATACGACCCCGGCGCGGCCAACATCAGCGGCAGCTCCTACAAAACATTGGGTCAGTCTGATTTGGATAAAATCGCCGCCAACAAAAACATTAGCAGCGTACAGCCCAACTACAACCTAGAGGCCACCTACTTTACCTACCAGGGAAACAGCAAAAAGTTTACTGGCCAGGTAGGTATGTATGACAAAACGATTCGCGGCGAAGCCGCGGCCGGTAGCCTGCCAAAACTTGGCACAATGATTGGCGCGGATGACATCGTGGTGCCAGAATCGTACCTAAAAGCGCTGGGCATAAAAAACGCCAAAGACGCCATTGGCAAGACCATTACCGTGCACGTTGTGCAGCAAGCCCAGACCAAAACAACAGAGGAGCTACAGGCTCTGTACGCCCAGGGCGGGCTAGATGCCTTAACTGCCGCCACCCAGGGAAAAAGCCAGGATGTGTCGTTTAAAATCAGCGCCGTGGCCGCCAAACCAGCCACTGCATTAAGCGATAATGTGCAGCTCAATATCTCTGATACTCGCGCCCAAGAATTAGCCGACTTTACCACACAAGGCACCTCGCAGCACAAACGCTACATTGCCGCCATTGCCATGGTTAAAGATGGCGTTAAGCCAGA
Source organism: Candidatus Saccharimonadota bacterium (assembly GCA_020428025.1). GTDB lineage: Bacteria > Patescibacteriota > Saccharimonadia > Saccharimonadales > UBA4665 > JAGQNO01. The sequence continues at coordinate 11,497 of JAGQNO010000005.1, forward strand.
GACCGTCAAGGCAGAGCTAGAAAAAACCGGCCTAACCGTTAAGACGGCGCGCGACCTGCAGGGCATCTTGTTTACAGTGGTCAACGTGGTGCAGGGCATTGTGGCCGGCTTTGGCATTTTGGCCCTGCTGGCCAGCATTTTTGGCATTATTAACACGCAGTACATCTCTGTCCTGGAGCGCACCGGCCAGATTGGCCTTATGAAGGCGCTGGGCATGAGCAACCGTGCTATAGGCCGATTGTTCCGCTACGAAGCCGCCTGGATTGGTTTCTTGGGCGCCATTTTGGGCGCTTTAGGCGGCATTGGTCTGGGCACTTTGCTCAACCCCTGGATTAGCCGCAAAATGAGCCTTGGTGCGGGCAGCCATCTGTTAATTTTCCAGCCGCTGCCAATTTGCTTGCTAATTTTGGCACTTGTTTTGGTGGCGATTGTGGCCGGCTGGTTCCCATCGCGCAAGGCAGCGCGGCTGGATCCGATTGAGGCGCTGCGGACGGAATAGCTCCATTGGCGGCACTTGTTGTGATTCACTCTACCTTCCAGTGTAAAACGCGTACAAAAGGTAGAGTGGCTACCCTGTCGGTGATAGAATAGAGCTATGCTAGACATCCAACTCATCCGCGATGACCCGGAAGGGGTCAAAACCAAGGCTCTGCAAAAGGGCTACGACATAGATATTACCAAGCTGGTCCAGCTGGACGAGCAGCGCCGCCAACAGTTATCAGACATAGAAAAACTGCGCGCCGAGCGCAATGAGCTGACGGCCGCTACCAAGGGTCAAAAACCGTCAGAAGAGCAAATTGCGCGCGGCAAAGACCTGCGTAATCAGGTGCAACAGCTAGAAGAAGCACTGGCTCAAACAGACCAAGACTATTGGCCGCTGCTCAAGTCCGTGCCGAATATGCCGCTGCCGGAAGTGCCAGTTGGCGCAACAGAAGAAGAAAATGTGGTGGCCAGAACTTGGGGCCAAAAGCCGGAGCTTACAAATCCCAAAAACCACTGGGAAATTGCGGAAGCTAAGGGCTGGCTAGACAAAGAGCGGGCCGCTAAAATTGCCGGGAATCGATTTGTTTACCTTAAGGGCGACCTGGTGCTGCTAGAATTTGCGCTGTGGCAGTACGGCCTAAACGTGCTGACCAACCCGGATACGCTCCAAAAAATTATTCAAGAAAATGGTCTACAAGTTCCCAACAAGCCATTTACGCCGGTGCTGCCACCTGCAGTGGCTAGAACAGAGGTGTTTGAGGCTACGGGTCGGCTCAACAAGCTGGAACAAACCTACAAATTAGAGGACGAGGATTTGTGGCTCAACGCCAGCGCAGAGCACACACTGAGCCCCATGTACCTCAATGAGATTTTAGAAGAAAAAGACCTGCCAATCCGCCTGGTGGGCTACACCACCGCGTTTAGGCGCGAAGCCGGCACCTACGGCAAAGACACGGAGGGCTTTTTACGCCTGCACCAGTTTAACAAGCTTGAAATGGAGTCGTTTACCACCGCAGACACCAGCTTGCAGGAGCACCTATTCATGGTTGCAATCCAAGAATATTTAATGCAGCAGCTGGGCCTACACCACCAGGTCATAGAGAAGTGCACGGCCGATATCGGTCGACCCAACGCCAAGGGCGTAGACATAAACGTGTGGCTGCCAGGGCAAGGGCAGTACCGCGAAACGCACACCGCGGATTATATAACCGATTTCCAGACGCGCCCCATGAAAACGCGCGTTCGCCGCTTGAATGGTCAAGTAGAATTGGCGCACACCAACGACGCCACTGCATTTTCTGAGCGGCCGCTCATCGCTATTATAGAAAACTTCCAAACACCGCAGGGCGATGTTATCGTGCCAGAGGTACTGCGGCCATTTATGGGTGGGCGCGAGAAGATTTAAGCATGAATTCAGAAGACAAAAATAAAATTGATGAGATAAGAACCCGTGCTTGCGCGGATTTAGATAAGCCAAAAACGGACGAAGAAGGCAAACCGCGTTATATTGTCGGTGTCGCATCGCTTGAAGACGCCGCTGAAAAGATGTGGAAACGCTACAGAATAAAAATTTAGAAGGCGTATAATTAGAAGTAGCTTCTTAAAACAGGAGGGTCACTATGATTCAAAAAACCGAGATCAAGGGCGTGCACCTGAAGGTGGACGATGACCTGCGCGCGTACGCGCTCAAAAAGTTGGGCGGCCTAGACAAATTTATCACCAAGCATGCGCGGGCGGCGGCCTTTCTAGAGGTGAGCTTTGAAGAGCCCAAGCCCAAAAAAGGCGAGCAAGAGCACATCTGCCACGCCAAACTGCAGCTCCCAGGCGACATTTTAGTTGTTAAAGAATCCGGCCCCAACCTGCTGGCCGCGGTGGACATTGTAGAGGCCAAATTCAAGATTTTACTCAAGAAGTACAAGGCAAAATATGAGCCGATGCGTTTGCACCGGCGGGTGTTGCGTCGTTTACGCCGTGGCCGGGAAGAATGAAGAACACTTCTAAAAAAGTCCTAACAATTCTGGTAGCATTGTCGTTACTTATATTCATCGGGTACCTCAGTAGAGGAATGATAAGAACAAATATACTGCCAGGGTATGCAACTTTACAACATAAAAAAATGATCAACGAAGTAACTGATTCGCAGTTAAATGCTATCAATGATTCCTTGACCCCGATAAATACCGGCTTTAGTGAGGTGGTAGAAAACGGATGTGTACTAGATATTGCTGTAGACATCAGCACCTCCATATATTGCGTCAAGACTTTTAGGAGCATCCCAAAAGTCGTCACCTTTAAAAAAGACAATAACAACACCGGTGCTCCCAGCTCTTCACAAGTAGAACAGTCGGTCTCAAAAATGAAGCTAGCAGGCTGGAGCGGAGGGGTCGAAAAAGGATATCCGTCTATCATAAATTTTTATAAGAACGTTAAAGGATTTGAGTGTCACATCTCAATCGATTTTAGCGCACTAGGGAATGATTATAGCTGCAGTAAAGTCTATTATTTTTTTGGCGATCCATATAAAAAATTATGACGGCTATAGAATTGATTGGTGTATTCTTGATGATTTGAAGGCCAAAAATCTGACTGACTAATTCGTGATATCCTAAGTCATGAGTGACGCAATAAAGAAGCTTTTCGACGATGAATATTTGGAGACAATGCTGGTGCTTAGAAAAGACTGGGATAAGCCAGAAGAGGATGCAGTTTGGGAGTTTTTGCAGGAATCGTCTAAAAAATCTGGCAAAACCCCCGTTAACCCGCTATAATACCTAGGAAGAATTGGAGGCCGCGTGGGGGCCATTAATACGGGGGTAACCAACGTACCATAATGCACACTGTTTTTAAAAAAATTCTGGGCGATCCACAAATCAAGACGCTAAAGCGCCTAAACAAGCGCGTCAAAGAGGTCAATGCCTTAGCAGACAAATACCAAGCTATGACAGATAAGGAGCTGCAGAATCAGACCGCAGTTCTTAAAAAAAGATTAACTAAAAAAGGCCAGACATTAGACACTATCTTGCCGGATGCCTTTGCTGTTGTTCGTGAGGCGGCCACAAGAACCATTGGCCAACGGCACTATGATGTCCAGCTGGTCGGCGGTATGGTCCTGCACGAGGGCGCCGTGGCAGAAATGAAAACCGGTGAGGGTAAAACCCTAATGGCTACCCTGGCTGTCTACCTAAACGCCTTAACAGAAAAGGGCGTGCACGTGGTTACGGTTAACGATTACCTAGCTCAGCGCGACGCCGGCTGGATGGGCCAGGTTAGTCATTTTCTAGGCCTTTCAACAGGGGTCATTAAAGCAGACCACAGCTACATCTACGACCCTTCGTTTACCAGTGATGAACACCAAGACCCACGCATGAAAAACCTAAAGCCGTGTTCTCGCCAGGACGCTTACAAAGCAGACATCACCTACGGCACCAACAACGAATTCGGCTTTGACTACCTCCGCGATAACATGGTCCGCGAGGTTGATCAGCTCCGCCAAAGAGAGCTCAACTTTGCCATCGTGGACGAGGTGGACTCCATCTTAATCGATGAAGCCCGCACGCCGCTGATTATTAGCGCCCCCAGCGTCACCCCCGGCAATGCTTACGACCAGTTTGCTAAAGTGGTCCGTCAGCTGGTTAAAGAAAAAGATTTTGAAGTAGATGAAAAGCGCAAACAGGTCATCCTAACAGATAAGGGCGTAGACAAAATGGAGAAGGCACTGGGCTTAGACAACCTGTACGCCTCTAGCAACATCCGCACCATTTACCACTTACAGCAGGCGCTCCGGGCGCAGGCGCTATTCCATCGGGATAAAGATTACGTGGTCACCAAAGAAGGGGAAGTCGTTATTGTGGACGAGTTTACCGGTCGTTTGTTGGCAGGCCGCCGCTACAACGAGGGGCTGCACCAAGCCATAGAGGCCAAAGAGGGTGTAGAAGTGCAGCAAGAGTCCATGACACTGGCCAGCATTTCTTTCCAGAACTACTTCCGTCTCTACAAAAAATTATCCGGCATGACCGGTACGGCTCTGACGGAAGCGGAAGAGTTCCACCAAATTTACAAGCTCAATGTAGTTTCCATTCCGCCTAACCGCCCCATTGCGCGCACAGACAAGGCTGACCGCATTTACCGCACGGAAAAGATTAAAACCAATGCCATTGTTAAAGAAGTAAAAATGTTGCACACCAAGGGGCAGCCGGTCCTGATTGGTACTGCTAGCATTGAGAAAAACGAAGCCATTGGCGCCGCGCTGGCTAAGGCCGGCATTCCTCACCAAGTTCTAAACGCCAAGAACAACGAGGGAGAGGCCGCCATTGTGGCCAAAGCCGGTCAGCCTGGCGCTGTTACGTTGGCTACCAACATTGCCGGCCGCGGTACGGACATTGTACTGGGAGAAGGCGTTAAAGAGCTGGGCGGCCTGTTTGTCTTGGGTTCAGAGCGGCACGAGTCGCGCCGTATAGACAACCAGCTCCGTGGCCGCGCCGGCCGGCAGGGAGACCCCGGCACTACCCAATTCTTTGTAAGCACAGAAGACGATCTTATGCGCATCTTTGGCGCGGACCGCATCGGCTCCGTTATGGCCCGCCTCAGCGCCGATGATGACACACCCATTGAAAACCGGGTCATTAGTCGGTCTCTAGAAAAAGCCCAAGAACGGGTAGAGGGTTACAACTTTGACCAACGTAAAAGTGTGGTCCAATACGACGACGTCATGAACCGTCACCGCAAGGCCGTCTACGCCATGCGCCGCGACATTCTAACTCAGGCCGATGTTTCTAAGCGCATCAAAGTGCTGATAGATGAAGAAGCCCACGCTCTGGCCACCAGCCCGCTGCTGATGAGCGACCAACTAGAGGACGTAGTGCGGGAAGTCTTCCCGCTGGACGACAAGCAGCTAGACAAGCTGTTTGATAATAATGCCGCTGATTTTGAATCGGCTCTTAAAAAAGCTGCTCAAGATTTGTACAAGGGGCGGGAAACTGCCTTTACTCCAGAAATCATGCGCCGCGTAGAGGCGGATATTTATCTGCAGGTGCTGGACAACCTCTGGATGCAGCACCTAGAAAACATGGACCACCTTAGGGAAGGTATCCACTGGATTAGCGTCGGTCAGCGCGACCCGTTGGTAGAATATCGCAGCCGCGGCCAGCTGCTGTTTGATGAAATGCAACTTCAGCTGCGCCACGACATTGTCCGCGCCCTCATGCATGCCCAGCCGGTTGACCTAGCGGCCGCACCGGTAGAGACAGAATTAACCCTAGCCGCCCGTGCGTCTGTAGATAATGCATCGCAAATCAACCAAGGCGGGGAAGAGTTTGACGCTAGCGACTTTAGCGGTAAATCGGCAAAACAGGCCACGCAGCCCAAGTCCAAGCAGCAGGGTCAACGCAAAAAAGCCCGCAAAACAGAGCGCAAGCGTAAAACTGCTGCCCGCAAGAGGAAATAATTTGAAACATACCGTATCGGAAATCGCCCTAAAAACTGGCGCCCGTGGCCTATTTATAGACATTCCTGATACAGAGGTCATGACGTTTCAACTTAACTTCCGGGCCGGGGAATACCTGGTTTTGCCAGAAAAATACGAGGCGCCGCACCTTATGGAGCATGTGCTGCTTGGCGCCAACGAACTCATTCCGCGGGCCCGCGATTTTCAGGCAGAGCTAGAAAAGAACGGTGCCTATTCTAATGCCAGCACCAGCTGTTACGACATTACCTACGAGGCCGAGTGCGCCGATTTTGAGTGGGACCGCATCTTAGGCCTCATGCTGGCTGCCATTACTCGGCCACTGTTTCTAGAAGAAGAATTTAAGTCCGAGTTTGGTAACGTGCAAGAAGAAATGGCTGCGCGGTCCAACAACCACTTTAGGCGGCTGAGCCTAGAGATGCGCCAAGCGTTTGGCCTTGTGGCCAAGCCAGATGCCGAGCGCTTGCGCATCATGGACAATGTTAGTGTAGAGGATGTGCGCAACCACTACCAGCTGACGCACTTTTCTCCCAACATGCGATTTGTCATTGCCGGCCAACTGCCGCCGGAGCGCCGCGAGCACATTATTAATCTGTTAGAACAGGTGGATTTGCCCACGGAAGGCAAGCGCTTTGAGCTCCCGCACGAACTGCCAGTCGGCCTCAAAAAGCCCATTTACGTAGCCAACGACACCGTAGAAAACCTGTATTTTTACATAGACACCTTTACCAAGCAGCGCCTGACAGACGCCGAGTCCGACGCGCTCAACCTGGCCAACGTGCTGCTCACAGAAACACTATATTCCCGTATTTTGGGCACCGCCCGCGAGCGCGGCCTGGTCTACGGCATGAACAGCGGCGTCAGCCAAACACGCGGCTCCAGCAACTGGTGGTTTGGCGCGCAGGTATCAGACAAAAACATCGAGCCACTACTAGGCATTATTAGACACGAGCTAGAACGCCTTATGAATGGCGATATTTCCCCCGCCGATTTAACCACCATTAAGCAGTACGCCCTAGGCCGCCATCAACGCGGCGCCCAGCGCGCCGCAGACACAGCCGATGCCTACGCTCAGCGCTATTTCTTTGACGGCGTCATAGAAAATTATTACCAAGTACCAGAACGCATAGAAGCCGTAACTAAAGACCAGATTGTGGCAGTCTGCCGCGCCATGTTTAAAGATGCCGTCTGGGGCTTTGGCGTCTTGGGCAGCTGTGGCTCGGACTATGCCGCCAAGCTGCAGCAACAGTTGGCGCCGCTCTGGGAGGGCAAGTAAATGTCGCTCCTGGCCGATGTCCAGGCCGCCTGTGACCAGCTTAAAATAGATGCTCTAGCCGCGGAGCTAGCCGCGCTGCAAACAGAGGCGGCAGCGCCGGATTTTTGGCAGACCGCGACTGACCCGCAGGCGGTCATGCAGCAAATCGCCAAGCTAGAAGCGCGCACTGCGCCGTGGTTAAGTTTGCGTCAGTCTGCCACAGACCTAGAGGAACTATCCGCACTGGGGGACTCGTCCATGCAGGCAGAGCTCAATCAGCAAACGGCCGCTTTGACCACGCAGTTTGAGTCCCTAAAAAAAGACCTACAGTTTAGCGGCCCCTACGACGACCACGACGCCGTACTGACCCTGAGCGCCGGCGCCGGCGGCACCGACGCCCAAGACTGGACCCAGATGTTATTTAGAATGTATCAGCGCTGGGCAGACGCCTCGGGCTATAAAACTACGCTGGTGGAAGAATCGGCTGGGGAAGAGGCGGGGCTAAAATCTGCCACCCTGGAAATTAGCGGCCCGTTTGCTTACGGCAAACTCAAGAGCGAGCACGGCGTGCACCGCCTAGTGCGGCTGAGCCCGTTTAACGCAGAGAGCCGCGAGACCAGTTTTGCAAAAGTAGAAATCACCCCCCAAATAGACCGCCCTGAAGAAGTCCAACTAGATGACAAAGACCTTAAAATCGATGTCTACCGCGCCGGCGGCCACGGCGGCCAATCAGTTAACACTACAGATAGCGCCGTACGCGTGACACACCTGCCCACCGGCTTGGTGGTGGCAATCCAGAACGAGCGCAGCCAGCTTCAAAACCGCGAAACAGCCCTAGCTATTTTGCGCGGTCGATTAGCGCAGCTGCAGCTAGAGCAGCACGCCGCCAATCTAGAAGACTTGCGCGGCCCCTCAGAGCAGGCAGCTTGGGGTAACCAGATTAGAAGCTACGTGCTGCATCCTTATAAACAGGTTAAAGATTTGCGCACTGGACATACATCGTCTGACCCGGATAAGGTTTTGGACGGGGAACTGGAGCCGTTTATGCAGGCGTATCTAGACGACACAATAGCAAAACTTGCATAAATATGCTATAATACACAAATAATGAGTGAGTTACATCAGGCGCTTGGCGCTCCTGTTACGGGGCGTCATGCAAGGCAGCTAGCCTATTACTATGGTTATGGCCAGGAGTATCCCCAGGGTATAGAAGCACTCATGGGTGACATTCCGGCATGTGCAAACGTTATTGACGTTGGGAGCGGCATATCTAATCTTGGTATAACTGTTGCCCGGAATCGGCCGGATATAACATGGGTAAATTATGATTTTGGTTATCATTTACCAGAGAACATACAGCGGCTTGGCGCCGTTCCACCTAATGTTTATATTGAGCCGGGTGATATCACCCAACCTCTTAAGCAAGAATTATTAATGTCGTTTGATAATGTTTTTTCATACTATTTGTTGCCGCATCTCTCTTTAGAAGAGAATAAAACTCCAGCAGCGGCGGCTGCAGTCAACATGCTGCAATTACTCAAAATGGATGGCTTACTCCAGGTTGGTCCCACGGAGTTTGACTTTGATAAGTTGGAGGGAGCAGTCGTAAAGATGAGGAAACCAGAGAATGCCCAAAAAACAGCAGCAGCCATTGATACATTGGTGGCTTCAACTATGATGCCGCCCAGAGTCGTTAACACACATCTAAACTCGAATAGACGTGGCTTAGAACGTTACCGTGGTATTGCCGCCCTACAAGGATAGCCTAGAACGTCCCCGTAGCAATCACCGCCATGTTGGCGGTGTAAATACCCGCCGCTGTGGTGTTGCTGGCGGTGGCGGCAAATTTCCAGGTGTTCATGACATTATCCGTTGGCCCGGTACTAGAGACTACGCGGCTGCCAAAGGTAGTGGTGGCGTTGGCGCCGCTGGTAGTGGTGTCCATGCCGTAGTAGCCTAATGAGCCGTCGCCATCGTACGGTGCATTGGTTGTTACGTTGGCGCTGCTTGGAACCGATAAGCCCAGTGCCGCAGTGCCCGCCGCCATAGCACTGGCAGGCGTGGTGGCAGCTCCAGCAAAAACAGGTGGGATGCCGCAGGTGGTGCCGCCGTCTACGCTTAGGCCGCCACAAGCGTTGTTGTTGTGAATCCTAATAATCACGCCGTGTAGGGCATTAGTAGAGACAAAGCTGTACACCTGGTTGGTGTCTACTGAGCCGGCGTCCAAGACGTTATTGGGGCCGTGACCCAGGGTAATAGCCGGGCTGGTGGCGGCGGCGTCCGCGCAGTCGGTTGGAGCAGTTTGTGTGGGCGGGGTGGTGGTGCCCAGCATGCAAAAGGTCAATGTTTCCTGGACCTTGGCGGTAATCTGAACAATTTGGGCGGTGCTGAGCGCAAAGCCGCCATAGTCCTGGTAGGAGCCAGGGGTATCGTGGCCGTAGGTAGCAATATCACCGGTGTCACTGGTGTACGTTAAGAGTCGACCATAAAAGGTGCCTACAGTGGATGGGTTGGTCACGCCGGTGATGGCAAAGGTATAAAGTGTGCCGGCAGTGACCGCTAGGCCAGTGGAGTTGGTGAGCTTGAGCGTCTGACCACTATTAACAGAAGTGGCTGTCCAGCCACTGCCAATGCCAGTGGCAGTAATGGCGCTTTCCGTATTATTGGCAGTGTCCATAGCTGGGGTGGTGCCCAGGGTAAAGCTAGTTGGCTTAGAACAGGAGACATCGCCGATGAGCGGCGTGCCCGCACCGTCACAGATGTCTAAGACGATACCTTTCATGGTATACGATGTTGCTGCCTTAAAGGTGACGCGGTAGGTTGCGTTGGTGCCGCTGCCCACGCCGCTGGTTATGGCGCCGCCACTGGCACCGTTATCGCTCAGGCGGATTGATCGTTCTGGCGTTAGACCGCCGGCGGCGGCTGCCCAGACCTGCTCAGCTGTTGTAGCCAACAAAAAGACACTGGCAACAAGAGTCCAGACGATGTGGCGACCGACAACAGATATATTTCGCATGATTAATGCTCATGTTTAGTATACGATTTTATGTTGGTCCACGTCCACTGCCTGATATAGACTATAGTCGATAATATAGATCATGGTCTATATGCGGCGCCAGATAGCCTGTGCGATTAAGCGAGCCGTAAGCCCCTTATGCTACAATAAAAACAATGATTCTACTGGATAGGGTAAGCAAAACATATAGTAAGGCCATGGGGCCGTCTCTGGACCGCATAAGTCTGCATGTAGAGCCCAAGGAATTTGTGATTGTGGTGGGGCAGTCCGGCGCTGGTAAAACCACCTTGCTGCGCCTTCTAACTAGAGAAGAGCGTCCCACCAGCGGCAAAATCGTGATTGGCGGGATTGACTACGATAAATTAAAAGACCGCGACATTCCGCTGCTCAGAAGAAAAATTGGTGTGGTCTTCCAGGACTTTAAGCTGCTACCTAACCGCACGGTGTTTGAAAACGTGGCCTTTGCGCTGGAAATCGTAGGTATGGGCAAGAAAGAAATTGAGCATACCGTGCCTAAGGTGCTCGATATCGTCAATTTAAAGGGCAAAGAAAAGTTTATGCCCCAACAGCTGTCTGGCGGCGAGCGCCAGCGTGTGGCCATTGCTCGCGCCATTGTGCGCCAGCCACGCATTTTAATTGCCGATGAGCCCACCGGCAACCTAGACCCCAAACACGCCTGGGACGTTATTAGAGTTCTAGAAAAAATTAACAGATATGGCACCACCGTGCTGCTCACAACGCACAACCAAGAAATCGTTAATAAATTGCAGCGGCGGGTCGTGACATTGCGGCACGGTAAAGTCCTCAGCGACCGCGCCAACTCTGGCTACACGCTTTCAGACACGGATGACGATGGCATTATAGACCAGCAAACGCGCGCGGGCAGGCCCAGCGCCCAGAGGATAGGCCGCCTATGAAGCGCAAATGGATAACCTTTGGTCGGGTGCTGCACACCGGCGTAGTCAACTTTATTAGAAATGCCAGCCTGGCCATTGCCGCCATGGCGGTTATGGTGGTTACGCTGACCATTGTGCTATTTTCCCTAATTACCAACGCTACGCTTACCAATACTATTGACGATATAGCCTCTAAGGTCGATGTATCAGTTTTCCTAAAAGACTCTGTAACAGAGGCGCAGGGCAAAGAACTGACAGCTAAAATCAAGCAGCAGCCTAGCGTGCAGAGTGTGGAGTACCTAAGTAAAGAGCAAGCCTTGGCGGCCTACGTAAAGCAAAATGCCAACAACCAGGCTTTATCGGCGGCTGCTACATTGTCCAATAATCCGATTCCGGCCACGATTCACGTTAAGCCAAAAGAATTAAAGCAGCTCGGTGCGCTTAAGAATTATTTAACAAGTCCCGCTAATTTGGCACTACAAACAGAGGGGTCACCATCGTACTCTGGTGATCGGCAGAAGGCCATAGACAATATCACTAAAGCCACAGAGGCGCTGCGCATGATTGGTATTATTGCGGTCATTGTCTTTGCGGTTGTTAGTGCGCTCATTATCTTTAACACCATTCAAATGGCCATCTTTAACCGACGCGATGAAATTCAGATTATGCGTCTTTTGGGCGCCAGCAGTAGTTATATCCGCGGACCGTTTATTGTAGAGAGCGTTATTTACGGCGTTTTATCGGCAGTTATTTCTGTATTGATTATTAATGCCACGTTTGCCGCCAGTAGCGGCGCGCTGCAGGCTAGTAGTTTGGGGCTTCTAGATATAAACTATGCTAGCCAGTACTTCACTGATCATTTTCTGCGCTTTTTGGCCATGCAGATTGGAGTGGGTGTGTTAATTGGGGCTGTATCGTCTTTTATTGCAACGCGGCGCTACCTAAAATTTAAGACTAAGTAGTTTCTCAGGTTTTGTCTGTAAGCTGTTTTGGTAAGGAGGGTTTTAAAGCCTTGACATTTCGTGCTACAATAATGCATAGCATAAGCAAAAACAAAACTATGCCACAAAAACCAGTCAAAAACCGATTCAAATCTTCTGCTCGCATCTCTTTTGCGCTGCTGCTTGCTGGCCTTTTAACCTATGGCTCCGCGCCGCTCTGGCGCCAGGTGCGCGCAGCTACTTGCGCTACTATTTCTGAATGTACGGCTCAAATTAATGACAACAACCAAAAAGTAGCCGATTTACAAAATCAGGCCGTTAGCTATCAAGATGCGATTCAGCGTTTGCAGTCGCAAATTGGTATTTTGCAGGGGGCAATTAGCGAGAGTCAGCGCCAGCAATCCGTTTTGGAGCAGCAAATAGCAGAGGCGCAGAATGAGATTAATCGTCAAAAAGAAATTCTGGGCCACGACCTGCGCACTATGTACATTGATGGTCAGATGACCACTATAGAGGCGCTGGCAACCAGTAATGACTTAAGCGAATACATTGATAAGCAAGAATATCGCAACGCAATGCAGTCGGCTATTCAGAAAACGCTCAAGAAAATTGGCGACTTGCAGGCCAAACTACAAACGCAGAAGCGACAGGTGAGTGACTTGCTTGCTCAGCAGCAACAGCAGGCGGCGCAGGTACAGGCCGCCAAAGCAGAGCAGGATCAAATGCTGGCCATGAATAACGATCAGCAGGCCCAGTACAATGCGCAGACCGCTGACAACAGGTCTAAATTAAACTCGTTAATCGCCGCGCAGCGCGCTGCAAACAGCGCTGGGGCTAGCTTTAGCAGCAGTGGCGGCGGGTATTACTTCATTAGAATTCCGGGTGCTGTTGGCGCGCACAATATTGACAGAGACGACTACCCATACATTGGTGCTGGCTTTAGCATGAGCACCGCGCCCGGCTGTAACGATGGCGATGGTCCCGACCGTTGGGGTTACTGTACGCGCCAGTGTGTCTCTTACGCCGCTTGGGCAGTAGAACGCTCCGGCCGCACCGCACCACGCTACTGGGGCGATGCCGCCAGTTGGCCGGCTCGCGCTCGAGCTGCTGGTATCCCAGTATACGGATCACCGCAGCCTGGCGACGTCGCGATTAGCATGGCTGGTTACTGGGGTCACGCTATGTATGTAGAAGCTGTCTCCGGCAATAAGATGTTTGTCTCTCAGTACAACCAGTCGCTGACCGGTTCGTACTCTACGCAGTGGCGGCAGTGGCAGTAGGTGCCTCCTGAAATCCAGGGATTTTAAACTTCCCAAACGACCGGCCAAACGGTATACTTAAGCGTAATGAAAAAAGCACGACTACTTGCGCTGCTTACAGCGCTGATTTTTGCGGGGACAACCTTTTGGGCGGGACTACAAATAGGACAGGGCACCTGGAAAGCGCCCTGGAAAAAACAGGCTGCTAGCGGCAACTTGCCGGCCCAATTGGACTACACCAGCGTAAATCAAGTTTACCAATCGCTCAAAGAAAATTACGACGGCAAGCTAGACACCCAAGCATTAAACGATGGTCTTAAGCACGGGCTAGCTACTGCCACCAAAGATCCGTACACATCGTACTTTACGCCAGAAGAGGCCAAGCAGTTCCAGAGCCAGCTTAATAACAGTTTTAGCGGCATTGGAGCGGAGCTAGGCAAAAATGCTGCTGGCAATATCCAGATTATTTCGCCTATTGGCGGCTTGCCAGCAGACAAAGCCGGGCTAAAAGCCGGGGATTTAATCGCGTCTATAAATGGCAAATCCACAGCAGACATGTCCGTAGACGATGCCGTCACTAACATCCGCGGCAAGGCCGGAACAGAGGTAAAACTACTGATTGTTAGAGCTGGGGCGCCGCTGGACTTTACCATTACACGCCAAAACTTGCAGGTACCAAGCGTAGAATGGAAAACGCTCGACGGCGATCTGGGCTATATCAGAATCCTAACATTCTCTAACGACACGCCAGACCTTATTGCAAAAGCCGCCAACGAGCTTAAGGACTCCAAAGGGATTATCTTGGATTTGCGCGGCAACCCAGGCGGCCTAGTCAGCTCTGCGGTAGCGGTGGGCAGCCAATGGCTGTCCCAGGGCGATATAATCATGCAGGAAAAACGCGGCTCAGAAGTGGTGCAGACCTACAACGCTACTGGTGGCAACGTGCTCAAGGGTGTGCCAACAGTCGTGCTCATAGATAGCGGCTCAGCATCAGCCTCAGAGATTACGGCCGGCGCGCTTAAGGACCACAAGGCAGCGACCATTATTGGCACTAAGAGTTACGGTAAGGGCGTGGTGCAGCAAATCATTAATTTTGCCGATGGTTCGCAGCTCAAAGTCACCGTAGCTAGCTGGTATCGCCCCGGCGGGCAGAGCATTAATCATAAGGGCATCTCCCCAGACCAAGAAGTCAAAGTGGCCAAGGGCGACACCGCTGGCGGCGCCGACGCGCAGCTAGATGCCGCCAAAAACTTTCTTAGCAAATAGAATCTAGCCATGGTACTATAGAAGCTGAAAAGAGAGGAGAGACGCGCGTGGCGGACAAATCCACGAAATATATCTTTGTGACTGGTGGTGTGCTTTCTGGACTAGGGAAGGGCATCGCTGCCGCCTCCATTGCCAACCTCTTAAAAGCCCGCGGGCTATCTGTTAACCTTCAAAAATGCGACCCCTACTTAAATGTTGATGCTGGCCTCTTAAACCCGCGCGAGCATGGCGAGTGCTTTGTAACAAAAGACGGTGCAGAAACAGACCTAGACCTTGGTCACTACGAGCGCTTTATTGACCAAGACCTAACCCAGGTTAGTAGCCTTATGTCTGGCCGCGTTCTACTTGAGGTCATAGAAGATGAGCGTCATGGTCGCTACCAGGGCCGCAGCGTCCAAGTTGTGCCGCAAGTCACAGGCAAAATTCAGGACTATATCCAAGAAGCCGGCAAGGGCTTTGATGTCCATATTGTAGAAATTGGCGGCACGGTGGGGGATTATGAATCACTGAGCTTTATAGAGGCAATTCGCGAATTTAGTCAGCGCGTGGGCCGCGAGAATTGCTGCTATATCCACCTAGTCTATCTGCCATATCTGGGCGCTAGCCAAGAAACCAAGACTAAGCCGGCTCAAAATTCTGTTAGAGATTTGCGCGGCTTGGGTATTCAGCCAGATGTTCTTATGGCTCGTTCAGAGGAAATGCCGCCAGAAAACGTTAAAGACAAGCTGAGCCAATTCTGTGGTGTGGCGCCAGAGGCAATCGCGCTTCTACCTAACGCCAAGAGCATCTATCAGGTGCCGCTCACACTAGAGGACGAGGGCATTGTAGATGTTATTGCAAGCAAGCTAGATTTGCCAACTGGCAAGCCTGACCTAAAAGACTGGCGTGAGATGGTTAGCCGTGCTACCACCAAATACGATAAAACAGTCACTATCGGAATTGTAGCTAAATACATGGACAACGCAGACACCTACCTCTGTGTCTTTGAAGCTCTGAAGGCTGCAGCATGGTGGAACGATGTAAACATTGACATCCAGTGGATTGATGCCGCCGGCCTAGAAGACCAGGCTACACTAGATTTCAGTAAATACGATGGCATTGTGGTGCCGGGCGGCTTTGGCACCCGTGGCGTAGAGGGCAAAATAAAAGCTGCGACGCTGGCGCTAGAATCAGAATTACCTTATTTGGGCCTCTGTTATGGCCTGCAAATTGCAGTTATTGCGGCGGCACGCAAATCCGGCCTAAAAGATGCTAACACAACAGAAATTGATCCTAAAACTAAAGATCCAGTTATTACCACCATGGCGGGCCAGGAGGGCAAGGAGAGCACTGGCGGCACCATGCGGCTGGGCAATTACAACTGTCATCTGGAGCCCAGTAGCAAAGCGGCAGCGTTGTACGGCGCGGCAGATATTGTAGAGCGCCACCGTCACCGCTACGAATGCAATCCCAAGTACGTAGATCAGTATGAGAGCTGGGGCATATCCGCCGTTGGCCACAATCCAGAGACCAACCTAGTAGAAGTCATAGAGGCCAAAAACCATCCGTTCTTTGTTGCCAGTCAGTTCCACCCAGAACTAAAGGGTCGGCCGGTGCGGGCGCACCCCTTATTTGATGGACTCATAAAAGCCGCCAAAAAGCGTGCCAAGTAGTTGCCAACAAGGGTAATCTGGGTTACCATAAGCGTATATGGACAACAATAACAAACGAATTTTATTAGTAGAAGACGACGATGCGCTAGCTAATGTGTACCAGATGCGCCTAGAGGCAGAGGGCTTTACGGTGCGCCGCGTGGCAAACGGGGAAGAGGCTTTAGCAGCGGCCTTAGCTTTTAAGCCAGACCTGGTACTGTTAGATGTCATGATGCCTAAAGTCAGTGGCTACGATGTGCTAGATATCCTTAGAAACACCCCAGAAACCGCCAATCTTAAAGTTATTATGCTGACTGCTCTGAGTCAGGAAAGTGACAAGCAACGCGCAGAAGCCCTTGGGGTAGATGACTACATGGTTAAGTCGCAAGTTGTCATTGCTGATGTTGTAGATCGCATTCGACACCATCTTGGCATATAATAGCCCTATGTCCGGGAGACTGAGGCCCATAAAAAAGGGTCAAATCATCTTATATCAGGGTGAAGCAGCATGGCAGATTCATCGTCTGGAGACTGGTTTGGTGCGCGCCTACAGTATTTTGCCTGGTGGCAATGAAGTTAACATTGCCCTGTTTGGCTCGGGTGACTTTTTTCCGGCAGAGGTCATGCACGAGTCCGCCCCGGCCACACTCTTTTATTACGAAGCCATGACGGATTGCCATGCAGAAATTATCAGCCAAGCCGATTTTGCTGCCAGCCAAGCAGCGGACCCAAATGTTGCCGCCAGCACCGCTAAGCGCTACGTGGGCGCTCTGCTGCACATCAACGCCATGGGGCAGGCCACGGCGTATCACAAGATAGGCCACACCCTTAGATACTTGGCTATGCGTTTTGGTAAGCCACTGACTGGCCCAGGGTTTGTTAGAATTGTGCCGCGCCTGACGCAGCAAGATTTAGCCAACTTGTGTGGCATTTCCAGAGAAACAGCCAGCGTGGAGCTGGGCAAGCTAAAAGAAAGCGGTGCCGTAACAGAGAAGAGCAAGCAATATTCTGTGCACATGCCGTCGCTTAACAAGCTAATGGGCGATAATATTACGCTGGAGTAGGAGTGGCCGCTAGAGCGTCCTCTATGACGCGTACCAGCTCTGTAGGCGTGGCCCAAGCCTTGAGCATATAACGGCTGGCGCCTAGGTCCATAACTTCTTGAATTTCTGACTTGCTGTCTAGGTTGCTAAATACAATAATAGGCACGTGGCCGGCATTGTTAAACTGCTGCAAAAATTCTTTGCCGCCTAAGACTGGCATAAGTAAATCTAACAGAATGATGTCTGGCTGCACCGTTTTTAATAAATCTAGAGCCTGCTGGCCGTCAAATGCGGAGCTGACCTGGTAGCCATTTTTAGTCAGCATTATGGTGAATGCATCGTTTAGGGCGTTGTCATCCTCTACTAGTAAAACTGTTTTACTCATATTTCAGAAATAATTGTAATGCTAACAGTGGTGATTAATCTGTGAGCTGGGCCACATTTTGCTCTTTTGCCGATGTTTTTGGCAGCCGCAGCGTAAACAGGGCACCCTTGTCCGCCGAGGAAGCTACTTCTAAGGTGCCGCCGTGCGCTTCAGTAAGTACACGGGCCAAGTACAGACCCAGGCCGCTGCCGCCCTCTGATACTGACAAATCATTATGAATCCGACTAAATTTTTGGAACAGCTTGCCGTGGTCTTCTGGCGCAATGCCCACGCCCTCATCGCGGACGGTGAGCTCTACGTGATCAACTCGGCCTTGCAATTTTATCCAGACCGATGCGTTTGGATACGAGTATTTTACCGCGTTACTAATTAAGTTTTCTGCTACCATGGCCAGGAGACGTTCGTCGCCAACCAAGGGGAGCTGTTTGCGGCCCTGTAGCTTGATATTGAGCTGTTTAGCTTTGGCGGCAGCGGTTAGATTAACGGTAGCGTTTTTAATTACGGCCGCAAAATCAAACTCTGTTTGCTGCAGGTTGAGCTGGCCTGCATCGGCCTTAGCCACGTAGAGTAGCTGATCAATAATTTCTAGCTGGCGATCATTGGCGGTAGCTGCTTTAGTAATGACCGAGTGCTGCTCTGGCTCTAAGTCGCCAAAATACCCGGCTTGCAACATGCCCAGGTACTGCTTAACACCGCTTGCTGGCGTGCGCAGTTGGTGACTGGCCAGCGCCAAAAGTTCATTGCGGGTGTCTTGAATTTCTGCGTCGTGCAGGTGCCGTAGGTAGGTCAAGCGCCGATCAATCAACAGATACACAAAGCCGCCCAGCAGCACACTAATGAGGCAGCCGCTAATAAACAGGCCACTGGGCGTTATCCAGCCTTGCTGGCTAGGGGTGCTAAATTGCTGCAGTTGCCAACGCCTATCTACGACTTGTAAATCCTTCTGGACGGCATCGCCTGTCTTGCCGGAGCGCGGAGTTGTGCTTTGGACCATGAGCTGGGGCTTGACGGTAATGTCCGTCAGCACGTATCCAGCGCCGACTTTTTGCAGGGCCTCTGCCCGCACCGACATTATATCCGCCAACCTAAAGGCCATATATACATACCCAGTGATATTGGCTTGGCGATCTGCCAGCAAATCGTGCGGGCCCTCGTACAGCGGGTAGTAGAGCAATATACTTTTTGGCGGGTTAGATTTGTCCATATCTTGGCGTAGCACCACAGATGATGTCAGAGCAAACGTGCCGCTGTTCCGAGCAGCGGCCATGGCGGCGCTGCGGGCTGGATCGGTCTGCATATCAAAGCCAAAAGCAAGCTGGTTAACAACATCAAACGGCTCAATAAACGTAATAGGGGAGTAGCTGGCGCGTTCGCCGCTTGGGGTTATGGCAAAATCCGCAAAACCTTCTGCTTGGCGCTGGGCAATGTAGTCTGGCAGGGCATCGGCGTTGACGTGCTGCACATAGCCAATGGCCAGCGCTTTAGGGGCCCGCGCTTGAACCTGGCTGCTGTGGTAGAACGTTTGCCAGTCAGCCCTAGTCAGCCCCTGGCCGCCCTTAACGTTACTGACGCTGGCAGCCGCCAACAGAATCTGCTCATAGTCTGCAATTTTTTGGTTGATATGTTCTGTGGTCAGCGCGAGTTGCTGCTGTTTAAAGTCGTTGTATTCCTGTGTGTGTTGCCGCTGAGTGGTAAAGGCGCTCAGGTAGCTGGCCAGCGAACCCAGTAGTACCAGCACCAGCGCCACCACAATTGCCATGACATGCAGGTCCTGCAACGACTGCTTCTTAGACCAAAACCGCCGGAAAATGTCCATGCATCTAGCATACAGCCCTGAGGTGGCTCTGTCGATGTGTGGTCCAGCTCACAAAAACGCTGTGCGCGATTTCATAGTTAACCAAGGCCTGACCGCGGTAAGCTGGGGCTAGTTCTTTAACAAAGAGGCAAGGAGAAATTAACAAAAGGGAGATAAATTATGAGCTACAACAACGAAGCTCTGGAAGCCCGCATATCGGCCTTTATGAGCCGCAAAGAGCGTGAGTTTCCGGAACTAACAGACGTCAGATTCTAGATTATAGATGTAAGATTTAAGTAAATTTTTTAAGGAGAAAATAGTATGGGAATTATTGCATGGATTGTTTTGGGTGCGTTAGCTGGTTGGGTCGCTAGTATTATTGCTGGCACAGATGCTCGTCAGGGCGCAGTTGCCAACGTAGTCGTAGGTATTATTGGTGCATTCTTGGGCGGCTTCTTAATGAGCCTAATTGGCAAAACTGGTGTAACTGGCTTTAACCCGTACAGCTTTATTGTGGCCGTAGTCGGCGCCGTAGTGCTGCTGTTTGTATACAAAGCTGTAACTGGTCGTACCGTCTAGGAGCTAGCAGATGCGGAAACTGTTTGGAAGAAGCTTTAACTACAGCATCATAGCACTGGCCGGCCAAGCCCTGTACTACGTTTTTGGTGCCCTAGGTGGCAATCCAGACAGTCCTGTTTGGAGCCCGGCATATAACTGGTTTGCAGTCTGGGGCACTGCCATCCTTGTGGCCGTGGCCCTAGCTGCCGCAGCAACCATGATGCTTGACTACCGACCAGAACCCAAGTACAAACTTACCTCTGGCTCCTCTGGTGGCCAGGCCATTGCTAACTAGAACTGTACTTTGCAAAAACACCGCCGCTGCGAGGGCGGTGTTTTTATTTTGTAATAGTATTACTTTGCCAGGGGATTGACAATTAATAAAGCTTGTGCTAATATGTAACTAGTTTAAACAAACCAAACAAGGAAACAGAAAAATGATCGAACAAGTACCAGACCATATTATGAACCCAGAAGTAGCGCAACGTAAAATGCCAGTTGAGCAAGTTCAAGCAGCCGGAGAGCTTGCTGCCGCACATGCGGTTGATTCGGTCCCCGCTCGAACAACACATCGGGAAGGGTACTGGAAACAGCCCACACAAGAACAAACTGACAGAGCTGCAAAATCTGGCTATGATTTGAACGCGCAGTCAAAATACTACTCATAAGTTCAATAAACTAAAAACAGCCCCTTAGGAGGCTGTTTTTAGTTTATGTAAGGCCGGTTATTTAACAGTAACTTCAGTCCGGCGGACGCTGCGGCCGGTAAAGAGGCGAACTTTGCGTGACTCAAAGTTTACAATGCCGTCTTTGGCAGCGTGGATTGTAAAGTTACGGCTCACGGTGGTGCCAACGCCGGGGCGCTTGGTCATGCCTACCTGGCGAACAAGAACCTCGCCGGTGCGGACTTTTTGGCCGCCGCTGCGCTTAACGCCAAGCCGTTGGCCGGGGGAATCGTGTACGTTTTTGGCGGTACCGCCAGCTTTTACGTGTGACATGTTACTTCCTTATAATTACTAGTAATTCACGGGCAACAATTTGA
This sequence comes from Candidatus Saccharimonadota bacterium, assembly GCA_020428025.1. Classification (GTDB taxonomy): domain Bacteria; phylum Patescibacteriota; class Saccharimonadia; order Saccharimonadales; family UBA4665; genus JAGQNO01. The sequence continues at coordinate 32,528 of JAGQNO010000005.1, forward strand.
TCTGGCCGATGATAGGTCAAATGCAAACCCTTGGTTGCCTCAAAATCTACTGTATTATAACCCAGCTCAGGTAAATGGTCAATAAGGGGCAAATGCATGATTTTGGAGCCCATGTGCCAGGCCGGTACGGCAAGGCACAGGCGGGTGCCGCTAGGCAGCTGCTTGGCTAGGTTTTGCAGGGTTTTTCTAATGATAACGTTGCACTCGTTCATGGTCTGGGCCAGGACGTCTCTTGGCGGTGCGGTGGTAAAGGGTTTGCCCAGGTAGCCCTCTGCCGCCACCAGGTTAGGGGCGGGGGACCAATTGTGGTTAGTGGCATCGCCTTGTTCTAGCTGGACGCTGGAGTCAGTTAGCTGGTACTTGTCTGTCAGCCAGTCCAGGTTGCGGCGGCTGTAGTCAATCATGCGCTTTTCTATGTCTGTGCCGTAGGCGGCGTAACCCATTAGCAGGGCCTCTTGTAGCAGCACGCCGGTGCCGCAGAAGGGGTCCAGCACTGTTTGGTTTAAGATGGTGGGCGGTATGGGGTCGCCCGCAGGGATGTCGCAAATATTTTGCTGCGCGGATTCTGGTAGCGGTCCTGCGGCCAGGTTTATGATAATCTGCGCTAGTTTAGGCGGCAACATACCCACGCGGCTGTCGCGCGCCGGTCGTCCCTGATCCCGTGCTCCATAGGCAGCAATATCCTGCACTTTTACAGTTTGCGCCACTATGGTCTGCTGGCCGTCCTTAATAAATACCAGCTCCCAGCCGTTTGGCGTGGTGAGATTGTTGTGGATGACCTGCGCGGTGTTTAGAGCCGATTCTTTATTTGGTACCACGCGCACGGACCTATTTGGGTCTGCACTGCGGATGGCTTTTTTGAGCTTGAGTGCAGTGGCCTGGATGCGCTGGGTGGTTTCTTTAAAATCGTAAGCGCTGAGGCCCAGGTGCATCTTGCCGTCCGGCATACTCTGCGCGTGGCCGGGCGCCGCGCTCAGCAAAAACTTTTCTATTTTGGACCAATTGGTATTGTCTAGGGTAGTGAGTACTTTGCAGAATTTTTGGCTGCCGCCTAGACGATTAAATGTTAGCAAACAGGGGTCAACATCAACCAGCGCCGCCTGCGAACCAGCCGCCCGGACCTGCCCGGCGCCGTACAGGCTTTCTAGTTCTGCTAGACCTAGCTCTGGCTGGCGGCCTAAAATCAGTAAACTTTGCATTAAACCTTGATCCTTACAAAAATCATTTCGTGCTCAGTAGCCGTGGGGTTGTGGATCTTATGCTGGATGCCCGCAGGGAAGACAAAGACATCACCGGGAGCATAGGGGTAGACGCCGTCTTCATCATGAACTTCTCCCTGGCCGGCAATAACCACCATAATTTCTTCTATGTCTTGGTGGTCGTGCCAGTCAAATGTTTTGCCAGCCGGCAGCCAGCCGTGGGTCATGGCTTCAAAGTGGCCGCTTTTTAGGTGGTCTGGACTAGCGTAGACTTTGCGCGAGCCGCTGCCGCCGTGGGCTTCTTCTTTAGGGATATCCGTGGCAGGTCGTTTGATAATTTTCATAATTACTATTATCCCACAACTTACTAAAAAAGTGGTGGCCGGCGCGGTATACTAGACGCAATGGCAGAATTTTTCAAAAAGCGCTGGAAGTTAGTGCTCAACATTGTGACCGTGCTGGCGTTGGGCGCGGTGGTCTATGCTAGTCGGCATGATGTACTGGCTACGATTGATAACCTAGGCAAGGTTAACACCTGGGCGCTGCTGCTAATGATTCCAATTCAGCTCCTAAATTACCACGCGCAGACGCGCATGTATCAGGATATGTTTGGGGTGGTGGGGAACAAGCTGGAGTACAAAGATTTGTACAAATTATCCTTGGAGCTTAATTTTGTAAACCATGTTTTTCCCAGCGGCGGGGCAGCAGGAATATCGTACTTTAACATTCGGCTGAAAAATGCCGATTTAACGGCTAGCAAAGCCACGTTAGTGCACATCATGAAGCTGG
>JAGQNO010000060.1 GCA_020428025.1 Candidatus Saccharimonadota bacterium
GTTTCTATGGCAGATTCTGCGCCAGAGGTAATCTTTTGGCCCTGCTTCATACCGCTGGCGGCTAAGATGTAGTGTAGCTTGCCGTTCTGGTCTTTAATGCGCGCAATACGGGCGGAACGGTTAGGGTCGTATTCAATGTGCTCAATGGTAGCTTCTGTACCAGGGGCTAGGCCAAAGTTAACCAAGCGGTAGAACTGCTTGGCGCCACCACCTTGGTGGCGAGTAGTGATGCGGCCCTGGTTGTTACGGCCATTACCGCGTCGCTTAATTACCAACAGCGAGCGGACTGGCTTCTTGGTGGTTATGCCGTCAAAATCTTGGCTGGTCATGCCGCGTCGGCCAGGAGTAGTGGGGCGATATGCTTTAATTGCCATTACAGTTCCTCCTCCTGAGCAGCAAGTGCAACTGCGGCTACGGCTAAGCCACAGAAGTTAACGTCTGCTAATTTTGCAGTGTCTCTGCCCAGTTCCCGCTTTATCTGGAGACAAGCGTCGGGGCCGACAAAAATTGGCTCATGACCAGTTCGCTCTTGATATATCTTGAAATATGCGCATTTTGATCTACAGTCTGTCGCTGCAACTTTCGCGCGTGCAGCTGTAGCGATAGAGAATTCACTCATTACTTAGTCTCCTCTTTCTTCTTACGGCCAAGGATACCGGTTTTGGTCTCTTTGGCAGCAGCTTTTTCTGCGGCTTTATCGATTTGCTCTTGAGCCTTAGCCACCTTAGCGTCCTCTTCCTCTATGGCGGCAAAGAATGGTAGGCTATTGCCTTCTGCCAGGGTAACGTACGCTTTCTTAACGGCGGCTTCGCGGCCATCACGCACACGGCGGCCCTTAGCGCTAATAGTGCGCTTGGCCTTACCGCTGTGGCTCAAGATGTTTACGCCGGTGACGGTGACGTCAAACTGCGCTTCTACGGCGCGTGCAACATCGTGCTTGTTGGAATCCGTGGGGACCTCAAAGGCAAAGACGCGCTTTGCGCTCTGAGCATAGGTCTTCTCTGACAAGACCGGCTTTAGGATCAGGGTTTTACTCATTACTTGTCACCTCCAAGCCACTCGTTAACAATTTGTAGTGACTTTTCTGTAATGACAATGAAGTCAGCATTTAGAACGTCAAAAACGTTTAGGTAGCTGGCGTGGGTAGCCTTAACACCTGACAGGTTGCGTGTGGCGCGCTCTACCAAATCGTTCTTTTGGCTTACGGCTAGCAGGACCTTCCCGTTAGCGCCAATCTTTTCTAGGAGCTTGGCAGCAACAGCGGTCTTGCCGTCTTTGCAGTCAAAGGTTTCTAGGACGATGATGCGATTGTTAGCAGCGGCCAGGCTGAGGGCTTGGCGCAGGGCCAGGCGCTTAGCCTTAGTGTTAATGGACTGGCTGTAGTTTTCTTGGCCGGTTGGACCAAAGACAATACCACCGCCGCGCCAAATCGGGTTACGGCTAGAGCCAAAGCGAGCCCGACCCGTACCCTTTTGCTTCCATGGTTTGCGGCCACCACCGCTGACTAGACCACGGGTCTTAGTAACGGCTAGGTTTTCCCGGCCGTTAGCCTGGTAGGCTAAGTAGGCTTGCTTTAATAGGTCGTGATTCTTTACGTCTAGCGCAAAGACAGTTTTGTCTAGCTTGGCGGCTGTAGTAGCCTTAGCGCCAGACTTAGTGAAGGTTGGAGTTGCCATTATTCATTCCCCCTTATGTACACAATACCTTTGCGGGGACCAGGCACAGCGCCAGAAACACCGATGAGATTTTTCTCTGTGTCTACTAGGACGATTTTTAGGCCCTGAACAGTAACTTGCTCGCCGCCCATCTGGCCGGCCATTTTCTTACCCTTAAAGATGTGCTGAGGGTACATAGAACCAATAGAACCAACGCGGCGATAGCTGCGACCACCGTGCGTCTTGCGGCCGCGGTGGAAGTTGTGGCGCTTAATGGTGCCAGCCCAGCCTTTACCCTTGGAGGTGCCAGTGACTTTAACTTCGTCCCCTACACTAAAAACGTCGGCCTTTAGGTTGGTGCCGACGGATAGTTCTTCTGTAATTTCTGGAACGCGGAACTCTTTAATAATTTTTGGTAGCATTCCGCTGGCCTTTAGGTGCCCCTTTTGTGGCTTTGCCACATTGGCTTCCTTGGCGTCCTCAAAACCAACCTGGACGGCCGTGTAGCCATCTGTTTCATTGGTTTTGACCTGCGTAATAACGCAGGGACTAGCGGAAAGCAGTGTAACAGCCTGAACAGTGCCATCCTCTGCGATGGTGCTGGTCATGCCAATCTTTCTGGTCACGAATGCTTTCATAGTGTCCTTTACTTTGTGATTTGCACTTGTGCCGTAAGCTCTGGGGCACAAATAAAGGCGTCTATGGACGGGTTTCCTTATCTGTTACAAGGACCTAGACCCACAAACACCAAAGCAAATCTTTGATATGTACTTAACAGATTACCATGAAACGTTTGTATCTGTCAATACGTGGTAAATAATACACTGATTTGGTTGGCTATTATGCTCGCCTCTCAACGTATTGTTTACGCAAACCTGTTTTCCGCGGAAGCAGGCTCCAAAAAAAATAAACCTCCCCCAAGCGAACGTAGCAGTGAGCGCAGGAGAGGTTTATTTTGAACTACATTTTAATTTCAACGTCGCAGCCAGCCGGCAAAGACAGATTCATCAGAGAATCAATTGTCTTGGGCGTAGGCTCCATGACGTCAATCAGACGCTTGTGGACGCGCATTTCAAACTGCTCGCGGCCCTTTTTGTAAACATGAGGGCTCTTAATAACCGTAAAAGTGCTCTTGCGGGTAGGCAGCGGGATTGGGCCGGCTAGCGTAGCGCCGGTGCGCAGTGCGGTGTCTACAATTTGCTTTGCAGCTTGGTCGATGACCTTGTGGTCATAGGCTTTAAGACGGATTCTAATCCGCTGTTTCTGATCTTTGGCGTCAGCCATCTTGAATCTCCTTGCCCGGCTCTACCCGGCGCTTGGCGCTGTAACATCTTGTTGATTGACCTTGGCCAACCAGCACGACTTTTAGTCAGCACAGATTAAATTATAGGGGCAATTATAATAGAAACGGTCGTTATTGTAAAGGCGCAGGATTGGTTTCTGAAACGTAAGGCTCGTAGGTTTTCAGCTCTGGCTCTTTTGTAGGCCTCCAGTCTATTGGCTCTAGTTCTGCGCCCGTCAAAGCTATAACACGGCTAAACATCTAAGGACGACGGTTTGCATCATATGTAAACTTGACGGCAACAATTGCTGGAAGCAATATTCTGCCAGGTTCCATTAGCAGCTCATGTGACGATATCTGGAGCCTTCCACTTTCCTTGTCCACGTTATGTACTGCAAAAGGCAACCCCGCAATAAGCGTGTCGTGGTAGTCTTTTGCCCTTGTTGAATCTGGGCTAAAGAACATTGCCTGCGCTGTCAGGCCGGCATCATATTGCGCATGAAGAGCATTTGCTTCTCTGTCTAGTGAATAGCAACCACCCTT
>JAGQNO010000061.1 GCA_020428025.1 Candidatus Saccharimonadota bacterium
TATTCTCCACAGTAACAAATTGAAGAGGCGAGCCTATACAAGCGCCCGCCCCGGATTAATCATTAGGCAGCATCAACTACATAGAGAGCGTTGGCAGCGTAGAACGTGCCCGTAGCATCTCCAGTAATTGCGCCAGTAGCCATAACACCAGGAATGAAAGCAGCGGTAGCTGTACTCGAAAGCTTTCCAGCGGTTGCGCTTACATAAATAATGTCGTTAGCCCCTGCGACTCCGTTTGAGTCAGTGTCAGCAGTGAAAGAGCCAGGGCCAACAAAAACCCAAGCACATTCATCGTCTGCCAAATCTGTTGAGCTTCCCTCGTGCACGCAAGCATGAATAAGGTGAGCGTCAGCAGGGTTCACGGCTGCATCTGCTTGAGCGTTGATTTGCCATGTCCCTGGAATCAAATCATACACGTCGTAAGCAGTTACAGCGCCATCAGCTTGTGCATAGCGGTAGTGATTGCCGTTATCAGCAATGTACAGCATGCCAAGCGGATATGCGGGGCTAGCGTCAATTTTCGTTATGTCGATTGCGACTTTTTGATGACTCATTTCTATTTCCCTCTATTAAAATTAGTCAAAGACAACCACGTTTTTCTTAGCGTGCCCGCCGATGGTCATACATGCCATGGTGAAGAACAGCCGAGAAACCGCTGCTTGGTCCTGTGAGTTCACAGGCTCGAGCATGTCGAATTCTGCTTTATCGTGGAACACGAGGTTTACGCCGCCGCGCTTCACGTTCAAAAGATATGAACGAGTAGCAGTTTGCTGCGATTGACTTGAGTAAGTTAATCCACCGGAGAAATACATAGGTATTCCTTGATAGAAAAGCTTTCTAAATCCAGCCTTACCAGAGCCATCAGTGTTAGTGATTTGCTGAATGGCATTGATTGCTGTGTCTAGGTACTCATAGTGAGTGCTACCAAGTAATCCGAGCTGTACGCCAGCCTCGTTCAAGTCTTGGGCCGTAAGGTTAAGCGAGCGAGTTAAGAGCCGCTTAATGTTACCAGCATCCGCTGAGCCGTCAGACCAATCAGCGCCAGTGTCAAACTTTTGGTTACGGAACCAAGCAGCGTTTGAGCTAGAGCGATCGATGGTCATTACAGTTCCAGAGGTCGGAGTGGTAGAGACCAGAGCCGCGAGACCTGGCATCTGCAAACCGCCTGAGCCTGTACCGTTTGAAAGCATAGCGGCGTGAAAGATATTCATCATGCTCGCTTCTGCCGCGTCAAACTTAGAACCAACCACATCAATGATTTTGGTATCCGATGCGCCTGAGTTCTGATAACGCTCTGCAAGGGTCCAAACTACAGATGCGAGCATGTAGAACCAGCTTGATTCAGCTGCGTCTACTACGTTCTGATCTGCTAGAGAAACTGAGCCGTTAGCGCCTACCCAAGCAACGCTTGAATTTTGGCCGCTAAGAGCCTCTTCTACTACAGTTCTGCCGCCGTCTTCTCTGCGAATCCCGCCGTGCTTTTCCATTGCCGCATAAACGGGGTGCGAATCTTTTACAGCATCGCGCGCAACTTTGCCGCGAGCGCGACCAGTAGTCGTAACTACTTGGCCCAATCCTACATCTGCCATTTTCTAATCCTATGTTTTGTTAGCTCGGGGCTAATTCCCTCTAAGCTGCTTCATTACCCAAGCCGCTGTGTCTCTTGCGCTCCCGCTAAGTGCTTCTGGCGGGAATTCCCCTGCGTCTAATGACGTTGGGGCGCTGGTTCTTCCTCGAACAGAGATTGCAGACGGCTGTCTATTTGTATTGGATTGTTGGGCAACGCTTGCAGAATGGGACGCTTGGTTAAACGCTGCTGACGGCTCTAGCGATTGGTAAGCCCTTTTAACGGCTTCCGCTGCTGTGAGTGTCGGCGCGGCTTTAAGCAAGCTCTGTGCTAGCGGCTTGACCGAATTCTCATAAAAGCCGGGCTCGTGCATTTTCGGGTAAATGTACCGTCCTTGAGCGTCCCTGGCGTTTATCACGTCATTGATTCCGCGAACCTGCTCATCAATGGCGGGCTGAGATATTTGGGAGCGTAAAGCATGAAGCTCATTTTGTATAGCTATAAATTCGGGAGCGCTCGTTATAGGGACTTGGGCGGCTCTAGCTGGTGCTCTGCCCGTGCCTTGGTACTTGTCTCTAATTGCCATTAAATCCTCTGGCTCTATGCCCACGTCCTCGGCAAGACCCAATAAGGCCTCTATCTTAGTTTCTGGATTTAGTAGCTTTTGGTGAGCTGCAACGAGAGAGCCGATAAATCTGGCTGGTGTATACCCTGCCTCCATAAGCTCAGGTTTTGAATTGTAGTACGGTGTGACCGTTTCCATAATGGAGGCAATCTCAGCCGATCTACGCTGCAAATCCGTATTTACGCGGTGAAAATGCGTCTCACGGCTTGCCATTAAGCGGTTGAAAGCTTCTTTGACCTTCTTAGGCGCTTTATTGAAAGCCTCTTTTTCCTCGGCGTTGAAAGATGCAGGCGGCGCAATCTCTTGCGCCTGCTGTCTTACGGCATTATCTTGCCGCCCCCGAGTTTGACGCTCGTTGGTTTCTTCCTGGTCGTTCTCTTCCCCAGAATCCTGCCCATCGGCTTGCTGAATTTCTGCAAGAACCCTTTCGACGGTTTCATAAGGGGTTTCGTCTTTTGTAGGCTCGATTTCAGAACTGACTTTAGACTCATTCTCTAAGCCTTCCGTCTCTTCTTGAATTGCTGGTACATTCTCTCTTCCTCTGTCCATTGTGCTTTTTCCTTTTCGCTAGCGGGGGCCATTCCCCATAAAATCTTGCGCCTAGCCTCTAACATATCGGGTTTGCACTCTGGCGGTTTAAGCATCCCCCATTCTGCTTTCCGTGCCGCTTCTCGTAAATCTTCCTCGGTCCATTCTTTTGCTGGCTTATCGCCTGCATTTCTCGCGCCGTCATTGTGCGAGCCGCCAGTCATTTCAAATCCATGCTGCTTGAGATGCGCTTTGTATTTCGTCATGGAGTCGAACATCTCGCCCTTGCCCGTGGCCATTGACTCAATTGGCGGGTAAATCGTGTCATCGTGGACGGCGTGCAGGTCTTTCTTTGGCGTCTCTACTTTCGTTTCCAACTTCTGCGTTTCTTTGTTCCAAATTTCAGTCATAGTTAACTCACTCTATAAGAACCACACACGCCCACTAGATACGTCGTACCTGCGGCCCACGTTGCGCCCGCGTCGGCCTCGACATACATTGAGCCGCTTTGCTTCATAACAATTAGCTGCCGCCTAGTAGTCCAGCCTCCAGTGCTTCTCTGGCCTGAACCAATATATGTGTTGTCAGG
>JAGQNO010000062.1 GCA_020428025.1 Candidatus Saccharimonadota bacterium
TCCGAGCCGATGCGGCCACGATCCGCAGGGCGGCGCTCGGCCCGCTGTCGGGAATCAGCGAAGCATGGCTGCTGACAACGCCGCTGCGTGGCCCCGCGATGCCGAAATCCCACTCACAGACGTCCGATCCGTGCCCAAAACGGGGCTTGCGCGACCGCCGCCTACCCAGCAGACTGCCCGAAAAGGGCGTTTGAACTTCCTATACGCTTTGAACTTCCTATACGCTTCGCGGGTCCAGAACAGCCAGAAGCGCTTTTGCTCCAACACCTGAAAAATAACCTGCCAGCCTTGTGCGGCCTGAGCATTCAGCTCCGCTTCGATTTTTTTCAGCGGTAAACCTGATGCACCAAGGAAAATAGTGCCGAAGCCACCTTCGGCAATATGGATCACTTTATATTCTTTGTAATTTGTTGCCATGCTGACACTCCTGATATTTGAAGATAATGTATTTCTGATGTAGCTGATTACACTACTGTTTTATTAAAGCACTGGCAAGCAATGCAAACCAGTGGCACCAACTTACAGACTTGCGTGGCATGCTGCTAGGCGGTGGCTTAGGTTACAGTTATAGCCCGGCATTCGATGATGCCTTAGAAAAAGGAGTATTTAAAATGTCGCGGGTTGGCAGCACAGAACAGAACTTTCGCCGTCTGGCTCAGGGCGAGTATCAGTAACACCCGATAAAACTGCAGGCTCACTTGGTTAAAAACAAGCTGGCAAGGCCGCTTTTATAGGCTTTGCCTATTTTTACCAGCTGGCCACCCGCCAGCCGCAACTGCTCGTTTTCCAGCGCAACAATTTTGTTTTTGTTTACCGCAAAAGATTTATGTACCTGCACAAACTGTTGCAGCGGCAGCAGCTGCAGTAATCGTTTTAGTGTGCTGCTAACCAAAGTGACCTGCTCACCCTGCCAGACTTTGACATAGTTGCCATAGGCTTCCAGCAGGTCGATATCGCTGAGCAAAAAGCGGCGCCTTTCCCGGTCAACCTTCAACACAATATAAGGCTCCGACTGCAAGCTTACTGCCGCAAGCCGGCGCTGCACTTTGGTAATGGCGTCCAACAAACGCGCCCGGCTGACCGGTTTAACCAGATAATCGACCACATCCAGCTCAAAGCCTTCAACGGCAAACTCTTTATAGGCGCTGATTAAAATCACCGCTGGCCGGTTGTGCAGCACTTTTAGCAGTTCAATGCCACTTAATGCCGGCATATTGATATCCAGCAGCAACAAATCAACCGGTTGTTGTGCTAAAAAACGCAGTGCTTCAGTCGCATTGTAACAACTGCCAACCAGCGCTATGTCAGTGCTGTCTTGCAGATGATGTTGCAGTACCTGATGCGCCAGCGGCTCATCGTCAATAATCAATGTCTTCAACATGGCTCAAGCTCCAGTGTCAGCTCCGTGCACCAGCGCTCAGCCTGCTGCGTAGTGCTAAAACTGTGTTTACCGGCATACAGCAAATTCAGGCGGCGGCGCAGGTTGTCCAGCCCAACTCCAGCAGCTGTTTTGTAAACATTAGCCGGCACGGAGTTACAGCAGCGCATATGCAGCCAACCCTTTTCAACCTTAAGGCTAAGCTCCACACTGCAATTTTCCTGGCTTGGCTCTACGCCGTGTTTAAACGCATTTTCCAACACAATAATCAGCAGTAAAGGCGCAATCTGCCACTGCTCTGCCTGCTCAGGCCAGCTAACAGACAGCTGACATTTATCGGCGCTACGAATACGTTGCAGTGCGAGGAAATTCTGCAGGTACTGTACTTCCTGCGCCAGTTTCACGCGCTGCGCCTGGCCGTCATAGACGGTATAACGCAGTAAATTTGCTAACTGCATAACCATGTTGGGCGCCTCGGCTGAATTTGCCAATGTCAGCGCATATAAGTTATTTAGCGTATTAAACAAAAAGTGTGGGTTTACCTGTTGTTGTAACAGCTGCAGCTCGGTGGCACTTTGCTGCTGCGCCACTTCTGCCAGCGCTTTTTCCTGCTGCTGGCGTTCAAACGCCAAAATCACCGGCGCACTTAGCAGCAGCACAAAAAAACTGAAGCGATAATTGTCCGGCGCAAAAATATTATGATCCTGCGATGGTAAAAAGGTGAACTCCGGAATATTCATCGGCAGCATCAGCACCACTGCTCCCAGCAGTGGCGTTAGCAGCAATATGCTGATCAGGCAGCCGGCGACATAAGCAAAGACTCCGCTGCGGGCCAACACTCGGCGGATCAGCCAGTAGCGGTTTACCCAGCACAGCGATAACACAGCACTGCCGATAAGCAGAAACTGCCACAGGTAGATTAAAAACAAGTCAAAGTTAACGATTACTGTCTCGCTGTTGATCACGGCCTTTAGCGGCTGATTGCGCACCGGATCATCCGTTGAGGCGAAGATGCCGGCCCAGGCAAAAGCCCACACCAGCATTAGCAACAGCAGTACCGCATCCAGCGAGAACAGTTTAGAGATCAATTGAAAACGCGTCGTGCGCGGGCGTCGCACTAACCAGCGGCTCAGGCCATAACCTGCACTGGCACAGAGTAAAAATACCCAGCCCTGTACTGAAAACACACTCCAGCCTGCAAAAGCGGGTAGCTGGTCGGCCAACGTAAACAGCAGTATCGGATAAAGCACAAAGCCCGCAGTCCAAACACATACCGCTCTGCCGATATTACGCTGCGCATACTGGCTACTGACATAGTGCGCCAGCAGCAGCGGCGCACTTTCAGCCAGCAATTGCAGGGCAAGCAACAAATATGCTGGCACGGTTTGTCCGACCAGAGAAAAATGCCGGATTGACGCCTCCAGCAATAGCGCAGCCAATAGCGGTAACTGATTATCAGCAAGATAACTAAACCGCGTTTTAACCTGACTCAGCTTTGGCAGATGCATGGTGTCATCCTGTACAGTTTTGCGCAGCGTGGCGGATCCATTTGCAGACGTCAGCCAAATAATGACGAAGTTAGCGTTTTTGCTGATGAAAGTAAATTTGCAGCGCCTGTGTAACACAAGCGCCGTTTTATCATGCAGATCAGCAGGTTTGTCATCCATTACTGGTAATAAAGCGGTGCCGGGTTCAGGCTGTGGCGAGCTTTCTCAAGGACACTCTTATGCTGACTATTGAACAACTTTCTGTCACCTACCCGGATGGTACCAAAGCATTACGGGATATCCAATTACAGTTA
>JAGQNO010000063.1 GCA_020428025.1 Candidatus Saccharimonadota bacterium
CGGCGTCGCAGGCTTGAGCGCGTGTTGCGCCTTGCCAGGCGACATCGCGTTCTTTTTCTGGGGTTTTGTCATTGGCGCGAACGTAGTCCGTGGCGGCATGCACCATAGCGCTATACAAATCAAAAATGGCGTCCATAACCTCTTTGTACTGCTTGGCTGTCTTCTTGTTTAGATTGCGCGGCATAAAGTAGCGGTAGTTGCCCTTGGCATCTTTCTGGTCATAGTAAATGTAGCGGGTGGACTGCTCTAGGTAGGCGGCTAGACGGCCCCATTCTAGTTTCTTGGTCAGTAAGTTGCTGGCGTTTTCTACCACGACGTGCGTGCCTGCTAGCTGCTGGACAGAATCATCGCCGTAGGCTGTAATAACGCGCTTTAGCAGATTAGCGTCTTTGCCAGCTTTGCCGGCAAATTCATCTAACAGCGTAACGCGCATATCATCGCCGCGGCGACTCAGGCGGGCCATGGCGGCGGCAATGGTAACCGGGCTGAGCGTTTCATTAAAGGCATAGACATTGCCGGTAGCAGTGGTAACGATTTCTTCTAGGTAGTTTAATCCGGCCTCAGTCGGCACGGTGCGGCCATCTTTTTTGGCGACCAGCTGGACGTCGCTAAAATCTGGTAGGGTTTGGCCAATCATAGGCGGCTCCAGCGCTGGCGCTTGCTTGGCTTTAATAATATCCGCCACGGCCGTGGGCTGGGTACTGCTGCGCTGAGCTAAATTGTCTGACACCAGCTCCCAGATTTTGTCAGAAATTTGCTCTGGCGATTCTGTAGCAAACACCACTGGCAGGCCGCGCTGCTGTGCTTCCCACAAATAGCCAGCCCGGACACGCTCTAGGAACGCGGGGTCTAGATTATCAAACCGCTCTCCGGCGCCGCGGCCATGTGCGCGCTCTTTAAGCACTGCCACGGGAGCATCCAAAACCATACATAAATCTGGCTCCACACCGTTGACAGCAAAGCTAATAATGCGATTGATGGCGTCGTAATCAGGCACATCACCCCGACCATAATATTGAATCGCGAGCGTGGTTAAGTAATTGCGGTCTACCAGGCAAATAATGCCCTGCTCTACCGATTTTTTAATAACCTGCAAAGATTGCGACCGTGCTGCATTGTATAAAAGCACCTCTGTAACGGTGTTCATAGGATAGCGCGGGTCTTGGGTTAAAAGTCGCAGCGCCCGGGCTGTTAAATCAGATTGACTGTCTGGTTCCCGCAGCACACGCACCGGTAGGCCCGCGGCCTGCAAGCGCCGCGCAAGCTCTGTAATCTGCGTGGTTTTGCCAACACCCTCTGGGCCTTCTAGGACGATGTACCTGCCCCTACTCATAGCCGCATCCATCAATTACTGGTGGTAGTTGGCGGGCATCCTTGTAGGCGCGCGGTAACATCATGTCTGGGGACCAGGTCTTAACAATCATGTCTAGGTCTGTGCCCTGCTGGTACTTGCCGCTAAAGCCACCGTCGCGGCCTAGGCCGTAAGAGCCANCTACCTCTCCGGTTTCATGGAAGACAATTTGGGCAAAGCGCTCGCCCACGGGCAGAAGAACGGTTTCTCGCTCGTTTAGGTTATAAACTTCTAGGGTTAGGCGATTTATGTAGCCGGGGTCTATCCAACCGGCGTCAAAGCAGACGGCTATGCCGTTGCGGCCCCAGGAGCTGCGACTTCTAACTTCGCACGCGCCAGGGGGTAAAATGCCAAAGAATTCATGGGTGTGCGCCAAAATGCGTTCCCCAGGCTTAAGGGCAATAACAGGGTGATCTAGCGGAATGTTGTTATAGGGCTTAAAGCCGTTAAGTTTGCACCATTCCCCGTGCGGCATGGCTTTGTAGGGGCCGTCAAAGTAGCGCTCTACGTCTTCGCGGTCAAAGGGGTTGTAAACGGTGCGCTCGTTGGCGCGCTCCGTGCGGTAATAGTGGTAGCCCAGCGTCACATCTAGGCTGGCCTCACTGACATATTTTGGATTAAACGGCACGCAGACAATATGCCCATCGTTTATAGCCGCCCTAATTTGCGTGTTACTGTATACCCCCACGTTGTCTCCCTCTGTTTACCTACTATTTTACACATCAAGTTGACAGCCCGGCAAGTGTAAAAACTACTACTATTTTTATGGGGTGGCGTGGGCATGAGTTACAATAGTTACAACAATATGCAAAACAGTCAACGTCAGATTATTGCCAATTTTATTGCGGTGTCGACTGCACTCTATGGGGCATACTTAATAGGTTTTAGACTTTTGATTGCCGGGCTGTTTCATTTGCATCTGCGGCCATCGGAGCTGGCGGGCGTGCTGCTCTCACAGGCGGACTTAATCTTTGGCCTGAGCCTTTTGTACTTAAGTGTTATGCTTGGTCGACGTAAGCAAAATGCCTGGCGCGTGGCGGTTGTGATTTATGGCATCATTTTTATCCTGCATTTGCCGCTGCTCATGCAGTGGTTTGGAATTTTGCTGCATCCTATTTTAGCGTTTAATATCATTTTTCCGTTTCTTATGCTGATTGGCCTATGGCTGGCGCGGCAAGACTTTACGGCGCGGAGCGATATTGCCACCTTTAAGAGCTCCATACTGGTGTCCGCGCTGGTCATGATGGCGGCTTTTGTCTACGGCGTTTCTGGCTTTCTGCTGCTGGACACCAAAGATTTTCATCAGGAGGTTTCTTTTACGTCCGCTGCCACTAACACTATGGACCAGTTTGCGCTGCTGTTGCATGATCCGCTCAAGCCTAAAACCAGGCGTGCGCACCTGTTTGAAGATTCTTTGAGTCTTATTAGCGCCGGCGCCGTGGCTTACGCCGTAATTTCTTTCTTTGCGCCCATGCGTGCGCGATTCTCCGCCAACAATCATGAGCGGGAGCACTTTAAAGAGCTGTTAATTGCTAACGACGTCCCCAGCGAGGACTTTTTTAAGCTTTGGCCGCATGATAAGCAGTATTTTTTTGACGATTCTGGCCAAAGCGGCCTAGCCTACAGAGTCCAAAAAGGCGTCGCGCTGGTGGCTGGTGACCCAGTCGGCTCTACTGTCGGTCCCCTGCTGACTAACTTTACAGAAATTT
>JAGQNO010000064.1 GCA_020428025.1 Candidatus Saccharimonadota bacterium
CTCTAACCACAGGTCATCCGGGCATGTTGCAGTATGCTACGGTTCGGTCCTCCACGCAGTTTTACCTGCGCTTCAACCTGCCCATGGTTAGGTCACCTGGTTTCGGGTCTACTAATATGTACTAATTCGGCCTATTCAGCCTCGCTTTCACTATGCCTGCGTCAAATGACTTAAGCTTGCACATATCAGTAACTCGTTGGATCGTTCTACAAAAAGCACGCCGTCACCCCGAAGGGCTCCGACTCCTTGTACGCACATAATTTCAGGATCTATTTCACTCCCCTTCCGGGGTTCTTTTAACCTTTCCCTCACGGTACTTGTACACTATCGATCGTAAGATATATTTAGCCTTGGAGGGTGGTCCCTCCAGATTCAATCAGGGTTTCACGTGTCCCGACCTACTCGACATGTATGAGACATAGCCTTTAGCCTTGAAGGGCTAAAAGTAATATCCCATAACTTACAAATATAAGGTTTGTGAAACTTAGCATACCGGACTATCACCGTCTTTGGTGCAACTTTCCAGTTGCTTCTGCTTGCCTCACAAATTTCTTACCTTATGCAAAGGAATGGTAGCCTTTGCCGCCACTATAGATAACTGTAGTAAAACAGTTCTCTATACTGGTTGTTTGTAACGTCACAACCCTTTATAAACATTCGTCTACCAACTTATCTATTAAATAAATAATAGAAGTCTATAAAGTTTGGGCTCTTCCAGTTTCGCTCGCCACTACTTCCGGAATCATTATTTATTTTCTCTTCCTCGAGGTACTAAGATGTTTCAGTTCCCCCGGTTACCACTAGATGACCTATGTATTCAGTCAAATGCAAATAGACATTACTCTATCTAGGTTTCCCCATTCGGAAATCTTCGGTTCAAAGCTTAGTTAGCAGCTCCCCGAAGCTTATCGCAGCTTCTTACGTCCTTCATCGGTATCTTACGTCAAGGCATTCTTTATGTGCGCTTGAGTAACTTTTTACGATGGTAATCATCTTGCGATGACTACCGTGCAATTGACTGGTTATTGGTGATCCCAAACTTGCATTTGGGCCAATAGCCGTTTGTCTTAAAAGTATGTGCCTACGAAAAATGGGGCACATACCAAATTGCTTATCTCTAATTTACTTGCTTGATTGTTAAGCTGCTAAACTCCAGAGCGTTCTAAAACGGTTGCCCGTTCCTGAACCCTGTACCTTGAGTTTATGATTGACGCTTACCTGGTATGGCCACGCTGGCGGCTACCTAAACTCAAGTGCTCCAAGTAGTTTAGCAAAAATAACAGAGGCGGTCAACACCCCCTTGTAGCTATTTTTGCAACAGTCTGGAATCTGTGCCAACGGCGGCACGCACAGAGTCATGGCCGTCTTTTTCCAAAAACTCACTTAAGCCCGCGTTTATTTCCCCCACCACCTGCGGCCCCTCAAAAATCAACCCCGTAATCATGCCTACCAGGCTGGCGCCAGCGCGGATTTTGTCGTAGGCATCTTGGGCCGTAAAGGTTCCACCCACTCCTATTATCTTGAGTCGATCGCCGCAGTAAGCGTAGGTTTGGCGGATGAGTTCTAGGCTACGCTCCCGGCACGGCTCGCCGCTTAGGCCGCCCTTAACATCAGCCGGCAAATCATCGTGCAGTGCAACCGCAGATCGATCTTTGACCAGATTAGCAACCACCACCGCCTGCACGTTATGCTGCACAATAACGTCCAGTATTTCTTGGTAGCGGGACCAGTCGGCCAAGTTAGGCATTTTGATAAAGACTGGCTTGTCCAACTGTAGCGCGTCTACGGCTGTCAGTAACTTTTTGAGCGCGGGCGCGCGGGTAAAGGGCTGGTCATCGGCCACGTTGGGGCAGCTGATGTTTATCTCTACTGCATCGCACAGTGCTGGGTCCTTTAGCCTGCGGGCCGCGGCACAGGCATCGGCAATAATTGCCGCCTGGTTGCAGCCAGGTTTCTGCGATACCACCGCCACGCTGGCCACCAGCGGAAATTGTCGCGGACGCCGCTTAAGCCGCGGAATAATCTTGTCTAGGCCAATATTAGCCATACCCACATGCACCACCAGAGACCGCGTCTTAGGCAGCCTATAAAACCATGGGCGCTCGTTGCCGCGCCGCGGCGTGTCCGTCAGCGAGCCAACCGTAGTAAAGCCGCAGCCAATCGCCCTGGCCACATGCGGCATCTCTGCGTTCTTGTCCAGGCCGGCACTAATGCCAATTGGATTAGCAAAATGCAGCCCAAACAAATCCTGCTCCAGCCGCTTGTCTTTGTGCGCCAAGATACGCAGCGGCCCAGCTCCACGGCCAAAATGCCTGGCAGAACTGACCATGCGGTGGTGCACATCATCCGGATGTTTTTTGAATAGCTGCGGCTTGATGCCGTTTTTGTAAAGCGCCCGCGCGGCGCGTCTAGAAAGCTTGCCCATTACTTCTAGTATACGCCCTACCAAAAAGCGCCCGTTAGCGGGCGCTTTATTTGGCTTTTGGGAGTCGACTATTTGTCGCCGTCTATTTTGTCTTTCCACTCTTTAAGCTTGTCGACTGCCTTGTCGTCAAGGTCAGTGCCGGTTTTGTCAGCCCAATCGGCAACCTTGCCAAGGCCTTCATCGGCTACGCGATTTGCGTCATCTTTTACGCTGCCATCGTTATCCTTGTCCATGTTGTGGTCTTGAACCCACTGCTTGCCGTCTTGCACAGCATCGTCTAACTTGGCTTTGGCGTCATCTAATAAACTCATCGCACCCTCCTTATTTATACCCAGATAATAACAAATCCGCCGATGCGGCGGATGTAATGTAGCTAACAAAGTTTGGTGGGGCTACCTGGACTCGAACCAGGGACCTCGTCATT
>JAGQNO010000065.1 GCA_020428025.1 Candidatus Saccharimonadota bacterium
TCGTAGGCCTGCGCGGCGCCGGCGAGCAGCAGGGCCAGCAGCATGAACCACAGCCGCCTCATGGCGCGCGCTCCTTCAGCGTGAGCGGCAGGCCGGCCGCCATCAGCGTGACAAGCTTTGCCATCCTGAGGTTACTTCGATTTTTTGCCTCATCTAAAAATAAATCCGGATCCGTTTGTTCGCAGAGAAAGCGCGTTGACAAGGGTATTTCTTCCGGAAAATCTGACCTGTTTATCATACTACCCCTATAGAGCAGGGGAATCAAGTAAGGTTAACTTTTTTATGCTTGGCTAAAAGCTATCCCGCAAACCGATTCTGCTCCAGCCTGTATAAGCAACTGCGCCGCAGCGGACATCGTCGCGCCTGTTGTTAAAACATCATCAATAAGAATTACTGACCCGTAGATAGGGCGAGTAGCAGAGAGCGCATCGGACATAGCTGCGTGGCGCGTTGCTTTGTCTGAACCTTTTTGGTGGTGCTTACCGGCACGGGCAAGAACAGGGGAGACTGGCAGACCGCTGCGGCGCGAGAGGTGCCGGGCAATAAGCTGAGCCTGGTCAAAGCCGCGCTGGCGAATATGCTCTAGGGTGGCAGGGATCGGCACTAGTACGCCGTCCGGCGGCAAAAGGGGGAGCATGCGAGCGGCCATAAGGTGAGCGGCGGAGCGGTCACCATGATATTTGAGCTTAGCTACCAATTCTTCGGCCGGACCGGCGTAGCGGGCGGCAACGGCAACGGAAGCAAGCTGGTTGGCTAGCAAACAGTCTGGGCAAGCAATCGCCTCTGCGGAGCCGTGACAGAATAAACAGCGGCCGTAGCGCGGCTCTGGCAGGGGGCAGCCGGGGCAGAGGAGCGAGCCTTCGCGGCCGCAGACTAGGCAGTTGGCTGGGGCAAAAAATGACACTAAAGAAGTTATCAACATGGCTGTTGTAATAAATCCGTTGTAAATTAGTTATGTTTGGCTTGCGTCGGCGCTTAATACTAATCTATACTGTAGGTAAGACAAAAAAGCAAATTCTATTTAACTGCACCGACGCTTTGGGGCGTCGCAATTACAGGAGGGTACCATATGGCACGCCGCAACCGCGACGATGATTTACTACTAGAAGAAGATGAGCTAACCGCTGCCTTCTTGGGCGAAGATAATGGCGCAGGCCAGCCGCAAATGGCCGTTCAAGACGACCAACCACAGCAAGCCGCCAACCCCGCAGACGAGCAGTGGGATGAGGACGAAGCCGTCCCGGGCCAACTAGCCGTAGACGTCTACGAAACCAAAGAAAAGCTTGTTGTTAAGGCCCGCACCGCCGGTGTCAACAAGAACGAGCTAGACGTAAGCATTAGCGACAACCAGCTCACTATCCGCGGCACCCTGAGCGCCGGCAACGAAGACGGGGTAGAGAACTACTTCCTCCAGGAATGTTACTGGGGCGAATTCTCTAGAACTATTGCGCTGCCCGTTCCTGTTAAAGAAGAAGAGATTGAAGCCGTCCTTAAAGATGGCGTTCTAACCATTAGCTTTGGCAAGCTTAAGCAGGATACTGTTAAGAAAATCCAGGTTCTTTAGAACCTAGACAGCAAAAAAGACGGCTGCTTCATACGCCGTCTTTTTTGTTGCTTGGGCTTGGTGAGATTTACAGGTTGGACTTTCGGGCTCAAAACTCATGGGAGCAATACAATAAAAAAGGGAGCTTGCATCCGCAGCTCCCTTTTTTATTGTATTGCAGTTTAGTTACCGGCAGCAGACCCGGCACCGCTAAGGACAACCTTAACGATAACCTGGGCTAGGACTACCAATACCAAGCCAACGATGGCGTAGATCAGGGTGTTCTTGGCGCCAGAGACGTTACTGGACTCGCCGCCACTGGTGATGTATTTAAAGCCAGCAAAGATAATCATGATGATGGAGATAATACCAATCGCCCAAGACAGCCAGTCTACGACCTTCTTAGCAAGAGTGCCTACACCGGTGGTAGCGATGTTGCCACCATTGTCACAGCTTAGACCATCGTTACCGGAGGCGGTACCAGCACCGTCTAAGATTTGGTTGGCTTGGTTGTTACCACAGTTGGAAGCAGCAGCATGAACTGACAAAGGCGCCACAACGGGTACGGCCATAGCAACCGGTAGCGCAATTGCTAGGATTAAGCTCTTTAGTTTCTGAATCATTAATTTTTCCTTTCGTTACTAGTTACTTTATAGCATAGCATAAGAGGCAAACGCAAGGTTTAGTGGAGTTTTAAAACTGTCTTTACAAGCAATTGAGCTAGGGCGGCCAGAGCTAGCCCGATAATGGCGTATATGAGGGTAGTTTTGGCAGAGCCGACCTTGTTGGCGTCGCCGCCACTGGTCATGTACTTAAAGCCGGCAACAAAAATCATAATGATGGCTGCTATTCCCACTGCCCATGAGATGAGCTCGGTAACAGATGTAAAGATGCTGTCTACTGCTTTTGTGGATGTATCGGAGGCGCAAGACTGGCCACCATCTAGCTGGGACAGCGCGTCGCAGCCGGTAGATTTTGAGCCGGAGCCAACCACGCCATCAGCTAAAACATGTGGTGCGGGGACTAAAAGCCCAGCTAGCAACAGTGCAGATAGGAGTATTCTTTTTATCATTTGGCAAACCTACTTAAAACAAACGAGACCAATAGTTGCCCTAGCACGGCCACGGCTACTCCAACTAGGGCGTAGATAAGGCCGCTACGAGCACCTTTAACTGTGTTGGCATCGCCGTTAG
>JAGQNO010000066.1 GCA_020428025.1 Candidatus Saccharimonadota bacterium
CCGTGGCTGTCATCTTCGCTCTGGCACTCTCGTCGCGTATCAGCCAAGATGAGGATGTGGAGCAGCCGATAGAAACGGATGACCACCCCACCCCTTTGAGGTTCCCGCACGACTGTTGACCCCTCCTGCAACGGCCGTGCGTTTCCTATTTCAGTCCCCGGTTCCTCCTCCTGCCGGGGGCTGTTTTATTTTCTCCCGCAACGAGTTTTGAAAATCGGCAATTGGTGCTTGACAACTGTATATACAGTTTGCTATAATAGTCACATCTTACAAATACAGCAGCACAGGAGATTGGAAATGAACATCCAACAGGCAAGAGAGATTTTTGACAACTATGCACCAAAATTATCAGCAAGCGTTTGGTTTTTTGCCGATGAAGACGAGTTGCGCACTCAGCACGGCGTCCCGCAAAATGTAATCGAGGCAATGAAATTTATTGATAATTACGAAGAAAATGATGATACAGAAGTGACAGGGGCGCAGCGGCAAGAAGTCGAATCCGCTTTGACGCGAATCAAAAACAAAAAACACACAAATTCTGACTTAGATTTGATGGTATCTGTTGGATTAGCTCGCAAAGTTGGTGATAGGTCGGACGAATTTAGTGGAGCAGGCATTGAGTGGATTGAGCCATCCGCCGGAAATCCTTATTCCGATAACTACGAAGAGTTGTTTTTGACGCGAGGTAAATAATGAATGCAAAAAAGAAAATCATGTTTGATTTAGGCGGTTGTAGCATCATGAGCTTAAATTACGAACTAGCTCACAACGTCGCCAAATTAGCCGAAACGTACAACACCAGCGAAGCAACGGTTACGGCAGCTTTAACCGAACTAAGAAACGCAGAGATCGAACGTTACAAAAAAGGCAGAAAATAATGGCTAACACAAAAATCCGCACCATCCGGCTTACGGACGAGCAACTATCCACTCTGGATGCGCTAGCCAAAAAGCTGAATATCAGCGGTCAGCGCGGCGCAACGTTTCAGCCATTCATCCAGTGGATTGCCGATACCAGCAGCTACGCGCTTGTAGAAACGGCCGCAGCTCTAGAGATTGCGTCAGGCTGTGCCGCTGGCGAAGATTGGTACGATTTAATTAAAGCGACAGAGCCAGATTGGCCCGCAGAGTAAATTGTTAAAGGTCCCTCCTCCTGGCTGGGGGCTTGTTTTTTATGCTACACTGTCCCTATGAGAGCTTGCGAGTTGATTGCCTTCTTCTTTGTGCTGTGCCTGGTACTGCTGGGTTGGTTGCCGGTGCTGCTGGCGTTGGTCTCTTCTATTTTGGATCTGCTTAAAGATTGACGCGGTTCGTGCATTCATCTACAATTTGATTGGTCTTGTCTCCGCCATATCGCCTTGATGTGGCAGAGCAGAAAAGCCACCAACTGCTAAAGTTGGTGGCTTTTTGTTTGGTAGGGCGTTGACTTGGTTTAATTAGTATGATAAAGTTTTACTTAGTAACGCAAACGGGACAAGACCACCCCAAAAAGCAAACAATTTAGCGGTTTTGCCCCTCAGTTTTTAGGAGGCAATATGAAGCAAACTGTATTAACCATCACCCCTATGGTGCAGTGGGCGGAACAAAAGCAAATGGCTGGCGCTGTTGTGAGTGCCGGGCCACTTGTGACTATTCCGGTGCCACCTGTGCTGATTCCGGCGTATGAGCCTGGGCCAGACGGCCGTTTGAGCCATTACTTGCAGAACGGCCGTTTGTACCATCCGCTGTGCCGCAATGCGTTTGTGGAACATGTGCAGATTGGCTACTACGCCTACGAACGGCGCGAAGAGTGGCGCACCTGCGCTTTGGCGGCGGCTTACGCTGGCTGCTTTGGGCCGCAATCGATTGAAAAGCCTGAGTTTTCTTACAGCATGGCCATCTGGCGTTTGAGTCAGCGCGTGGGCTTTGATATTGGTGAGCGGCAGGTAGTTGGCCCTACGGGGCGGCACAATAATTTGGCAGATGAAATGATTAAGCTGGTAGACGAAAACCTGTGGACACGCGCAGGTGTGGCCGAATGGCTGACCAGTATTGGAGTGTAGACAAGATGCAAAAGTTTTTAGCAGTGATTGGTGGGTTTGTTCTTTTGGTCATTTTGGTTGGCTGTGGCTTTTTGGGGGCACTGGCTGTTAATGCAAATCAGGCGGCGATTCGTTTGAATGAGTTTCCGGTGACATTGCGGGCGATTGATCCCCCGGCTCAGGATGCACCGCAAATACCGCCGACGCCACGAGTTGAGGTTGAAACGGTGGTGATTGAGGTAACGGCCGTGCCGCTACCTACGAATCCCCCTCTTCCAACAGTGGTTTTTGCCACAAGCCAGCCCACCCCTGCCCCCACCCGCCCAGCAATTGAATTGTTGCCAGATGGTGAAGGGCCGTACACGCCCGCACAGATGCAAATTTGCCGGGATGTGTGGGCACAGAGCTTGCAGGCAGAACTGAACGTGAAACAGTTTGGTTATTGCCTGGGTGTTATTGATCGGGGGCAGTGAGATTATGAGTAATCGACTTGGTTTGGTTTTTCTGCTGTTTGTGATGTTGGCTGTGGGGTGCGGTGTAACGGCCGTTACCCTGCGCAGCACCA
>JAGQNO010000067.1 GCA_020428025.1 Candidatus Saccharimonadota bacterium
ATGAGCCACTAGCTAAGTTGGTGTTGGTAATAGTATTATTGGCGATTTTAGCGCTTGTTACTGCCCCGTTAGCAATGGTGGCAACACCCGCGCCGGTAGCAGTTACGTCACCGCTCAGGCTTTGGTTGACCCACCTAGTGCCGTTGTACATCAGCATGTTGCCGCTAGTCAGACTGGCAACCGTTAGTTGCGTGCCCTGAATGTTGCTTAGAGTGTTGGCGGCTACGGTGCCAGTCACGTCGCCGCCCATGGTGGTGCCGCCCGCGCCAGCCGTACAGTTACCCCAAGCAGGAGCCACACCGACGCCGCCGCTGACCAGACACTGGCCGCTGGCTACATCGGCTAAGCGAGCTAAGGTGGTGGAGCTGTTGGCGTAGAGCAAATCGCCAGTGGTGTAGGTGGTCAGGCCGGTGCCGCCGTAGGTGGCGCCCACAGCGGTGCCGTTCCAGGTACCGCTGGTAATCGTGCCGGTGGCGGTGATGTTGGTCAAGTTACCGGTGGTAATGAGCGTGCCGCTGGCATCCGGCAAGGTAACAGTACGGTTGGCCGTTAGAGTGGCAGACTGCAAAACATCGGTAAAGCCGCTGTTGGCCAGGTAGTAGTTGCCAGCGCTGTTAACACCGCTGGTGGCAACACCGGTGCTGCTTTGGAACTGCAGCAGGTCGGCTGTTTGGCTGGCCAATTGGCGAATTACCCCTGTTATGCTGGTGGTTGCCGTGCTCTGAATATTAAAGTTAGCGCTGGTCTGCAGCGTCGTAGCATTATTGATATAGCTACCCACACCTGCGGCACTGCTACAGCTGGTCCAGGTTGGTGCACCGGTGCCGCCGCTAATCAGACACTGACCACTTGTACCCACAGCGCTAAAGGCGTGTGCGCTACCGTTGCTGTAGACCAAGCTACCGGCGGAACCGGCGGAAGTAGTGCCGGTACCGCCATTGGCCACCGGTACACTGCTGACCGTGCCCAACACGCCGCCTGCGGTGTTGGTGACGATGCCCGCAGTGCTTAAGCCGCTCAAGGTGGCTGCGCCAGAAACGGTCAATGAGCCCAGCGTACCAACCCCTGTAATGTTCGTAAATGAACCACTGGCCAGGTTGGTGTTGGTAATAGTACCATTGGCAATCTTAGCCCCGGTTACCACGCCGTTAGCAATGGTAGCTACACCGGCGCCGGTGACGGTTAGGTCGCCGGATAGGCTCTGGTTGACCCAGGCCGTGCCGTTGTACTGCAGGAAGTTGCCGCTGGTTAGGCTGCTAATAGTTACAGTAGTGTTTTGCAGCTTAGAAATCGTGTTAGCCGCCACGGTGCCGGTGACGTCGCCGCCCATGGTGGTGCCGCCTGCCCCTGCTGTACAGTTACCCCAAGTCGGTGCGCTGCCAGTGGTGGCAATCAGACATTGGCCAGTGGTGCCTGCGGCGGTGCTAGCCAGAGCGCTGGCACCATTGCCATAGACCACGCCGTTAGCCGTAAAGGTGGTATTGCCGGTGCCGCCCTGGCCCACGCTTAAGGCGGTGCTTAGGCCAGACAGGCTGGTGATATCGCTATTGGCGCCAGAGGCGGCCGCGCCCAGGTTGGTGCGAGCGCCCGCGGCGGTGCTGGAACCGGTGCCGCCGTTGGCAACCGGCAGCTGACCTGTAAACGTTATATTGCCGGCAGCATCCAGCGCGATGTTGCCGCTGGCGCTCACCGCCAAGGTGCCGCTGGCGTTGGGCATGGTAATAGTGCGGTTCGCAGTTAATGCAGCCGATTGTAGCACGTTACTAAAGCCAGAGTTAGTGTAGTACAGGTTGCCAGCGCTGTTGTGGCCGCCAGTGGCAACGCCAGCGCTGGTTTGGAACTGAATCAGATCGGCCGTCTGGCTAGCAATCGCCCTGAAAGCGCCTGTAACAGAGGTGGTGGCCGTGCTCTGGATATTAAAGTTAGCGCTGGTCTGCGTGGTAGTAGTGTTCTGGATGTAGCCGGTGCCGCCGGTGGCCGCTGCACAAGCAGCCCAGGTAGGGCTACCGCTTCCGGCACTTACCAGACACTGGCCGCTGGTGCCGGCGGCGCTAAAGGCGTAAGTGGTGCCATTGCTGTAGGCGATGCTGCCGGCAGCGCCCACTGCTGTTACACCGGTGCCGCCCTGTCCCACACTGAGGGCGATGGTTAAGCCAGATAGGCTGGTGATATCGCTGTTAGCACCAGAGGCTGCGGCCTGCAGGTTAGTGCGGGCGCCTGCGGCGGTAGTAGCGCCGGTGCCGCCGTTAGCCACTGGGACGCTGCTAGTCACGCCTACCGTACCAGATGTAGATGTCAAGATACCGCTGCCTAGGCCAGCTAGGGTGAGCGTATTGCCAGATGCTACAGCCAAGTTGCCGCCCACTGTGACTGTGGTGGCGCCGGCGTCTTGGGTCAGCAATGAGTTAGCAATCGTGCTGGAGCCGGTAAACATGGCAATAGTGTTAGCCGTGCCAGCGGTGCTGGTAC
>JAGQNO010000068.1 GCA_020428025.1 Candidatus Saccharimonadota bacterium
AAAGAATACAAGAGTGGGCTGCGACCTGCCTGGTAATCAGCATCCCGGACCCTAACGAGCAGCTCAGCCTAATAGACTAGGTTTTTACGTGGGATTACAATTTGTTGAGCCTGCCCGGTTAGGTTCTCAGCCGCCGGGCAGGTTGTTTTTCCGCGAAAAAATAAACGCCGATAGCACGAACTTTGCACGAAAAGCCCTATATTAGGGAACTGAAATTCTTAGCCGAATTGGGATACCCGGTTACGAATTTGCAATAATGCGCAAACCCTGCCCCGGCTGCTGGTATCCCCTACCCCCTAGCGCCGGGGCTTTTTTGTACCTGTTAGATAGCCTACCAATGAACAATCAACCCGCATACTACGGCATCCTCCCGGCTAACGTCCGGTACAGCCCGGACCTGCGTCCGATGGAAAAAATCATGTTTACGGAGATAACCGCCCTTAGCAACAAAGACGGGTATTGCTCTGCGTCAAACAGCTACTTCGCGGAGCTGTACGAAGTGGACCCGAAAACGGTAGGCCGGTGGATTCGCAACCTTGAAAAACATGGCTTTGTAGAGATTGACCAAGACCCGCTATCCGGGCATAATCGGCGCATAATACCCCGTGACAAAAAAGTAACACCCCGTGACAAAATTGTCACCCCCCCGGTACAAAAAGATCACCCCCCCCGTGACAAAAAAGTACCACACAATACTACAAGAACAATACTACAAGACAATATTAATGAGGTAGGCGATTCTTCCGAACCGCCACCGCGCCCACCAAAGAAACCGATAAGGACGAAACGATTTACACCTCCAACCCTAGATGAGCTTACCCAAGCCTTCAAAGAAAAGTTGCGTGAAAAGAAAGTTTCCGGCGCTGACTTTATAGCCCGGCGCGAAGCTGAGAAATTTATGAACCACTACGAGGCCAACGGATGGCAGGTAGGCCGGACGAAAATGAAAAGCTGGCCCCATGCCGTAGCCGGATGGATTAACCGGATGGACAACTACAAAACCAACAATCATGATAACAGACAACGACATAGCAATGGCCAGGCCATCACCGACGAAGCTGCCCACGCCATTATCGCCGATGTGCTTGCAAACGGTTTCTGAGCGTGCTGAGCTGCCGATAGCGGTAGTTGACAAGCTCGCCGGCTACCACGCAAACATCATCCGCAAGCTGAAAGAGCAGGACTTAGCCGGGGCCACCGCAAAGGTGATACTAGAGATTAATGACATCGCCAAAAGTTACAGCCGCGCCACCGTCCCGGATGAGGCGATGCAAAAAATGGTAAAAATGGTCCTCCGGGACTTTGCCTACCTCGCCCCGGATGAGCTGCAAGAAGCCTACCGAATGTGGGCCGCCAAGAAAATAACCGTA
Organism: Candidatus Saccharimonadota bacterium; assembly: GCA_020428025.1. GTDB lineage: Bacteria > Patescibacteriota > Saccharimonadia > Saccharimonadales > UBA4665 > JAGQNO01. Next base: position 1,371 of record JAGQNO010000068.1, read on the forward strand.
GAGGCCGAAATGTACGGCGGGCAACTGACACCGCAACAACTCGGCGCGGTCCTGGATGCATACAGCCAGCAGCATCGAAAATACCAATACGGGCCTTTCTTGAGCGCATTGGAAGATGCCAAGACCGAGCAAGCAAAAGCAGAAGCCATCGAAGCGAAGCGGGCTGCATTCGACGCGGAGCTGCCCGGCGTGCTGAGCGAATTGATTGCCACGGCTACCGATTGGAGGGATGTGCCGGAATACCTGTACCACGTGCTGAAAGAGCGCGGAGATCTGCCGATGACTAGCGAGCAGGCCCACGAATTATACGACGATGCCGCACAGCTTGTCATCATCGAAGAAAACGAGCGCATCCGGGACAAGCAACAGCGGGGCCGCATCTTTGAAAAGCTGATGCCGCGTGAAACCATGCAGAAAACCATAGCCCGTAAACTGGCGGTATTTCGCTTTTACGTGCTGCCAAAACAACAATAACCGGCTACGCGCCGCAACAACAGACTAATGGTACAAAACCAAGTAACCCTAATTGGAAATGTCGGACAAGACCCGACCGTCTACGCCCTGGAAAATGGCGGCAAGCTGATCCGATTTAGCCTGGCTACAAATGAATACTACAAGAACCAGAAAGGCGAGCGCGTCACCGAAACGATGTGGCATAATTGCATCGCTTTTGGCAAGCTGGCCGATTTGGGCGAAACGCTAATTACCAAGGGGCGCAAGGTGGCCCTGTCCGGGAAGATCCGGTATAGCGAATACAAAGACAAGGACGGAATCAAGCGGGATAAGACCGACATCGTGGTAAGCGAGTTCCAGATGATGGACCGCCAGGCCGAACCTGACCAAGCGGATACGAAGCAACCTGAGCCAGCCGGAGCGCCGCAAGCCGACGATGACCTACCATTCTAACCCGAAAAACCAAATCATGATAATCGGAATCATCACGGTCATTGTCCTGTGTGTCGCGTCGCAGTCCTACCTGAATTGGATGCGGTCTCCCAGTCAGGCATGGTATAAACCTTTGTGTCTTCGTCATAGGGTCGCAGTCCTACCTGAATTGGATGCGGTCTCCCAGTTG
>JAGQNO010000069.1 GCA_020428025.1 Candidatus Saccharimonadota bacterium
GGTCATAAGGTCCGCTTAACAATTGTCTACCGCGGCCGCGAGCAAGCCCACAAAGAACTGGGCTTCCAAATGGCCGGACGAATTAATGATTTGTTTGGTGAGACTATTGCCGTAGACCAACAGCCGCAGCTGGCCGGCCGCCAACTTGGCTGGGTCGTCCACGCCACCGGCAAAGGCAAAACTCTTGATGTAATTAAGTCTACAAAGGCTGACAAAGAAACAGAGGCGAAAGGAGAAATAATCGATGCCTAAGTTAAAGACCCACAGCGGCACCAAAGACCGCGTTAAGGTCAGCAAGAACGGGAAGGTCCGCGCCGGATCCCCCAACAAGAACCACTTTTTGCGCAAGAAAAGTGGCAGCCGCAAGCGCGCCCTTGCCGGCCTAAAAACCCGCACTGGCACCGCTGCCAAAACCCTGCGCAAACAGCTTGGCCTATAGCCTAGGCCCGATTAGTCCGCCCGGTACTCTAACCCAACCGGCGACTATCGACAAATCAATTTAATCCTGGTACAATAACCAGTCGAAATAGGGAGTTACAGCAATGAGAGTTAAAAGAGGTGTCGCAGGACACGCCAAACACGTTAAAATCCGCAAAGCAACCAAGGGTTTCAGCCACCCCAACCGCGTCAGTATCAAGCGCGGCCGCCAGGCCGTAACCAAGGGTCTGCAATTTGCCACCCGCGACCGCAAAAACCGCAAGCGCACATTCCGCCAACTGTGGAACGCTCGCATTAACGCCGCTGCCCGCATTAACGGCACCACCTACTCGGTGTTAATTGCCGGCCTTAAGAAGAACGAGATTACACTGGACCGCAAGGTTTTGGCAGAGCTAGCCGTGAACGAGCCCGCTGCTTTTGCCGCTGTGGTCAAAGCCGCGCTTAAGTAAGACTTAATTACGCTTTAAAAAAGCTCCTTTTCCAGGAGCTTTTTTGGTGTCATAGGCGCCAGACTATCTGTAAGCCGGGTTTTGTCCCTTTGTAAAAGGGGCTAATCATCTATCTTGGCTGTACGTTGCCGCACAGCTCGCGCGGTTCTTATGTTGTCATGCCGACGGGACGTCTATATGGCAGAACAACTCCTTGCAGCAGGCAGGGTTTACCACTTGGCCGCGTCACCGCGGTCAACTGCGGGCTCTTACCCCGCTCTTTTCACCCTTACCTTGGCCGGAGCCAAGGCGGTTTGGTTTCTGTGGCACTTTCCCTAGGCTCGCGCCCGGTCGCCGTTAACGACTGCCATTTCCCTTTGCTGCCCGGACTTTCCTCTTACTATGTTGCAAGTAAGCGATTAGCCGATAGTCTGGCTACATCGATTATACCAGCTAGGGCGCAGCGCTCTACCTTTTGTACACTTTTACACAAAAGGTAGAGCGCGCTACAAAAGTCCGCTCCCCTACTTGTTGTTCGCTAAATGTTCGTCCATGGACTTGTTGACCTCTGCGTCGGCGAGCTTGTTGAACTCCCGCGGCACATGCGTAAAGGTCACGCGCTTGAAGCGCGGCACTAGGTCGCACACGGCGTCGTGCAGCGGCCATAAATCGCGATTTTTTATCTTAAATATTCGCTTCATTTGGTTGACCACCAAGAGACTATCCATGTACACGTCTACCTCACGGGCGCCCAACTTTAAGGCGGCTTCTAGGCCGATTTTTAGCCCCGTGTACTCCGCAATATTGTTGGTGGTCACGCCCAGGTAGCGGCTGCCGGTGTCCAGGATTTTGTCATCCATGTCTAGCACCACGTAGCCGCTGGCCGATGGACCAGGGTTCCCGCGCGAGCCGCCGTCGCTGTACATTTTGACCTTTTTGGTGGCTTTTTCTTCCACCGATTCCGGTGCCGGCACAGCCCATTGATCCACCAAAATCCCCTTCTTTAAGAGGCCATCTATACTATCCGCTAATCGCCGGTCTTTATCTGTTACGGTGGCCTGCTGGTCGTGCGTAATAAGCCAGATTTGCACCACGCTCCACTCGTTTTCCCAGCGTGGATGATGCCCCTGCTCTTCCGCCAAGGCTGCCACCCGCGTCATGAAGGCAAACGCCTCCTTAAAATCGCGGAAGGTGAACTGTTTATAGAGGCCGTGTTTGGTTTCTTGCCAGTCGTTGTACATTACTGCTATAAGCATAACAGATATGATTTTTGCCCGCCAGGTGGTAAAATAGGCCATGAATCGGGGTGTAGCGCAGTTGGTAGCGCGTACGGCTGGGGGCCGTGAGGTCGCAGGTTCAAGTCCTGTCACCCCGACCAACAAAAAAGACTAGGTTAAAACCTGGTCTTTTTTGTTGCTGGCGACAAGGACTTCGGTTCTGCGACGGAGATTTTGCAGCGCAAAATATCCTAGTCGCAAGGGCCCGCGGAGCAAAGCCACGCGCAGCTGCTT
>JAGQNO010000006.1 GCA_020428025.1 Candidatus Saccharimonadota bacterium
TGGACAAGAACGTCAAGAAGATTGTCATGTGGATTCTGGTCGCCTTCGTGGCGTACATGATCTACAAGCAGCCTACCAAGGCAGGAAACATCCTTGGAAGCGTGTTGGACGCGGCCGTCCATGCCGGCAAATCGCTGTTCATCTTCTTTGATGGCATACTCACGTAGGCCATCGACGCGGGCAGGAGCTCTCTGGGGACTTTGGATGCTGACTCTGCACAATGTGCGAATCAAAAAACAAAGTTTCCAGAGAGCGCTGTCGTGCAAATGACAGATGAGTATGTTGTAGCCTGTGGCGTTTAAGAAAAGGGCACGTAGCGTGTCTCTCTTACCCCTCCGCTCCTACTCTTCCCCTTATTTGCACGACTTTTTTATCGTTTTGGGCGCGTGGGGCTATTCCCGTGCTTATGCGTGACGTGCTTCTCTATAAACCAGAGCTGGACGGGCGTGCCGACAAAGCCGTCGCCAAAGGCTTCACGCAGGCCGCGCTCTAGGTAGCGTTTGTAGCTCCAGTGCAGGAACTTGGTGTGGGCGCCAAACACCTTGAAGGCCGGGATGGGGTTGTCATCTTCTTGGACCATGTAATTGAGTTTGGGGGCGCGGTTTTTGAGGCCGGCCGGCGGGTGCAGGTCTGTCATGCGGACCAGCCATTTGTTGAGCTCGCGGGTGGAAATGCGCGTGGCGCGCGTGGCGTCAATGGACAGCGCTAGATCAAATAGTTTGGTGACATTTTGGCCGGTGACGGAGCTGGTAAAAATGAGCGGCGCCCAGGGGACAAAATCAAATTCATGGGCGATTTGCGGCGCCAAGGCGTCGCGCGTAAAGGCGTCACGGCCCTCCGCGGCGTCCCACTTGGAAACTACCAAAACCAGCCCTTTGCCAGCTTCTTTAATCATACCGGCGATTTTTTGGTCTAGGGCGGTGTTGAGTTCGTTGACGTCCATGAGCAGGAAGCAGACATCGGCCTGTTCTATGGCCTGCAGGGAGCGCAGGACGCTAAAATGCTCTATGCCGCGCTCTATTTTGCCGGAGCGACGGATGCCGGCGGTGTCCATAATCTCTAGCTCCCGGCCTTCGTAGCGAACTACAGCGCGGTTAATGTCCCGCGTGGTGCCGGCGCGGTCTGCCACAATGGCCTGCTGCTTCTTTGCCAAGGAGTTAAATAGTGCCGATTTGCCCACATTAGGCCGACCCAGCAGCGCAATGTGCAGCCGGTCATCGGCCTCTTTGGAGGTCACTTCTGGAATGACCTTAACCAAACCGTCTAGCAGCTGATCCAGCCCGCGGCGCTGCTTAACAGAGGTCCTAACAATAGGCTGGACGCCAAGGCGGTCAAACAGCGTTAGGTCTGCGCCGCGCGCCTGGTCTACTTTGTTAATAACTAGGCTAACAGGCTTGCCGGATTTAAGTGCTAGGCGGGCCACGCGGCGATCTTCTTCTGTGGGCGCTACGGGGGCTTCTACCACTACCCAAATAACGTCGGCGGCGGCTGCGGCCTCTGTAATTTGCTCTTGGATGGTTAGCTCAAAATCGTCCTCTGGGTTTTTGACGCCGGCAGTGTCTACTAGCCAAAACTGATGGCCGTTCCACTCTGCCTTGGCGCTAATGGAGTCGCGCGTGGTGCCGGCCTCCCGCGCCACAATGGCCTCACGGCGGTTTAAAATGGCGTTAAAGAGGCTGGACTTGCCCACGTTGGCGCGGCCAACTATGGCTACAATCGGTAATTTTTTGGACGAACTCATTGACAACCATTATATCACCTCTGTTAGCGATTCCCTAATGGCGGGGGCTTGTCAAATAGACATAACCGGCGTATAACGAGGATAGAACCTAACAGAAAGAAGTCTCCATGAGCGCCGCACCCCTAGAGGTACTTACCCCATTACCCATAAGGGAGGCTGCTCCGGACGATAGGCTGATGCCTTATACTCGGCACCTGGCCGCCATGGCTGTTAATGGCCTGCTAGAGGCGGGGCTTGAAGTTGCAGATAGACTAAGCCGACTGCTCCACTTTAATCAGGAAGACATTAGGCGTCGGCCCGATCAAGACCCAATCGACTGGTAGTCGCCGCGCTTTAGGCTGCCTAGGCTGTACTGGCCAAACTGCACCCGGTGCAGTTTAGTTACGGTGTAGCCAACGGCCTGGAAGGTGCGACGGATTTGGCGGTTGCGACCTTCGTGCATGCGGACTTGCCAGCGGGTGTCGTCGCCATCACGCAGCCGCGAAAGGCCCAGTTGACTACGGCCATCAGTTAGCTCTATACCCTGCTCTGCAATGATTTGCCGATGCAGCGGCTGCAGCGGCGCGTCCAACGTGACCTCGTATACTTTTTGCTTTACGTAGCGCGGGTGCGTCAGCTCTTGGGCCAGTTGGCCGTCTGTGGTCATAAGGAGCAGACCGGAGCTGTCTTTGTCTAGCCGCCCCACAGGTTGTAGGCGCTGCAGCTCTGGCGGTAGTAAGTCGTAGACTGTTTGAGCGCCCTGCCCGTCCCGGCTGACAACGTAGCCGCGAGGTTTATTGAGCATAATGGTTATGGGCTTGACATCAGGTGTAATAGGCGCGCCGTCAAGGGTTACCACATCTTGGCTGGTGATTTGCTGGCCCGCTGACGGCGTCTGGCCATTGACTAGGACGCGGCCGGCGGCAATAGCTTGGTCTGCAGCGCGTCGGCTTAAAGAAGAGCCGGCGGCAATAAACTGATTTACACGCATGCCCTTATCTTAGAGGGCGACGCTGCTGGGGTCAATTGGCTTGTCTTCTTCTGCGGGCGCGGCGGCTGGAGTTTGGGCGGCTTCTGGCTGGATTGCGGGCGATACCCCGGCCGTGGGGTCAGCAGCGGTTTTAGCTTGAGCTAGGATTGCGGCGGCTTCTGCTTCATCGTCTTTTTGGGGGTTGGCGTTGGTGTTATCCAAGATAGCGGGGTCTACGGCTGGCAAATTGGACTCTGTGCCAACTTCTGGGGCTGGTGCACTGCCGGAAGCAGTAGGAATGCCTAGGCCGCTTTCTTTGGCCTCCTCTTCTGCGAGCAGCTGATCAAGACTTTTCTTATCTTCTTGGTTGTGGTCTAGTGGCGCAATAATTTTCTTGCCGCTGACACCAGCTACGTACTCCGATTTTGCTTCATCTGGTGCCGATGCCGCGGCGGGAGCTTCTGATGCTGGAGCGGGTGCTGGGGCGGGTGGCTCTACCGGCATAACGGGTTCTGGGGCTGGGGTTAGCTCTGCGGCGACTGGCTCGTCGTCTGATCCGCCCAAATCAGTGATTGCGTCCTGCAGTGCCTTGTCCTGCGCGGCGGTGACGGGGTCAACGGTAAGCGGCGCAGATGCTGGAGCGGCTGCAAAAGAATCAATTTGCGCTTGCACATCTGCAGCTGCGGTTGCTTCTGTAGGCTGACTGCTAACCGCTGGAGGTGCAACCTCTGGCTCTACCGGTGCCGGCACGGACTCTGCGGCGGCTGGCTCTACCGGCGTAACGGGTTCTGGCGTAGCGGCAACTGGTTGTGCAACTGGCTCTACAATGGGCGTAGGCTGGGCAGCAGCTGCTGGTTCTGGTACTGCGGCAGCTGCTGGTTCTGGCGCGGCTGCGGCGGCGGCTGCGGGCCCTTCTGGAGCAGCGGAACCAACGCCTAGCAGCTCACCGGCTACATTGACGATGTCTTCCAGGGTAACCTGAGATTTAACTAGGTAGCGGTCTGCGCCCAATTTGTCGGCGCGGGTTTGGTCTTCTGCCTGGCCAAGAGCAGTGAGCATAATAACTTTGACGTCGCGCAGGGTTTCTGTGTCACGCAAGATGTCCAGCATCTCAAAGCCGCTGATTTTGGGCATCATAACATCTGATATAACTAGGTCTGGCATTTCTGCCTTGGCGACAACTAAGGCTTCCTCGCCGTCGCGGGCGGAGACAATGGTGTAGCCTTCTGCTTGCAGACGGGCCTCATAAATCTCTCGGAGGTTGTTGTCGTCTTCTACTAGGAGGATTTTGGCCATAGGGGTTTCCTTTTACACGCTTATGCTAGTTATTGTACCACGCTTGCGGCTGCGGCTTGCAAGCTTTCTACCGATGTTTGCGCGCTCTCCTGCTTTTGCAACTCCTGTGCTTGCGCAGTCGTAATGCGCGGCAAGTTAATAAAGAAGCTACTGCCCTTGCCGACCTCACTCTCTGCCCAAATGCGGCCGCCGTACAGTTCCACGATTTTGCGGCAAATAAACAAACCCAGACCGGTGCCGCCAATGGTGCGGGTGGCGCTGTTGTCTACTCGGTAGAATTTCTGGAACAAGTGGCCAATATCTTCTGCTGGGATGCCGGGACCGGTGTCTTTAACGTAGATTTGGACCACTTTGTCATCGCCAGTCATGCCTAGGGTGACTTTGCCTGTGTCCGTGTATTTTACGCCGTTGTCAAAGATGTTGGTCACAACTTCTCTTAATCGGTCCGGGTCTACCTTGGTGTAGTACAGCGGCTTTACTACGTTGCGGGTATTGGTGGCATCGATTGTATCGCTGCTGCCTAGCACAAACTCCATCTGGAGGCCCTTCTTCTCTGCGCTAAACTTAAGATCGCCGGCCAAACTCTCTAAGAATGCACCTATCTCAACGGCAACAGGATGGCTGGTCAGCCGACCGTCCTCTGCCTTAGCGCTGGTTAAGAGGTCCTGGAACAATCTGCCCAGGTGCTGGGTGCTGGTGTGGGCTTTTTCTAGGTAGCTCATGGCGCGGCTATCTATGGTGGCCACCTTATTGTTCATGGCCAGCGCCAGATAGCCTTCTATAGCGGCCACAGGCGTGCGCATTTCGTGGCTAGCGGTGCTGATAAAGTCGGCGCGCTGCTTTTCTTCTTGACGCTCTTTGGTAACGTCGCGGAAGATGGCTACCACGGCGGTGTGGTTGCCTTGGGGGTCTGTGAGAGGGGTTAGGCTGAGGCTAATGGGGATTTGCTTGTTGCCGCGCGTGCTCAAGAACGCGTCATTGTCTCTAAATGGTTCTGGGCTATTAAAAACCTGGATAAACGGATTTTTTTGGTCCGGATATTCCTCATTTTTCTCATTTACCAGCTTAAAGACGTTCTGCCACTGCAGTCCTGTAGCCTCCTCTGCCGGCCAACCGGTAATAGCCACGGCGGCTGGGTTAAACATCTGAATAGTGCCGTCCGGCGCGATGAGCGTGACGCCATCGTCAATGGCATTTAAGATGATTTGCGAGCGCTGTTTTTCATCCTGCAGGTCTGCGGCCAGCGCGGCCTTGGGCGCTGCTGTTTTGTCCTTGCCGCCGCCAAACCAGCCCATTATTGCTTGCCCACCTTTGTATTATGCATATGGTTATAAGTATGACGATTTTGTCCCTTTGGTGCAAGGCGTTCGGGGGTTTGCGGTAGGCTGCTAAGAGTCACTCTACCTTGTGTGTAAACGTGTACAAAAGGTAGAGCAATGCTGTACAGGGGTGGTGGAGTTTGGTATAATCTGGTGAGTCTGGCCCCTTTTGGTCTTTGACCAAAAGGACCCACGTACTCACAAAATGGTCAAAAATATGTAAACACATTTTTGCCGCATTTTGCTCCGTGCGTGGCCCCTTCGTCTAGCGGTCCAGGACTCCGGGTTCTCAGTCCGGCAATCGCGGGTTCGAATCCCGCAGGGGTCACCAAACTAAAACTCCCAGCCAAAGCTGGGAGTTTTAGTTTGGTAATTCGCCTCTGGCGAACCGACCCGCGAAGCGGGTGCGGTGAAGCGAAGCCACGCGCAGGAGCTTGCTCCGAGCATGGCTGAGCGGAAAAGGCCGTCAGGCCGCTATCCCGCAGACAACTTTTCCAAGGCATCATTAATCACGCCATTATCGGGCTGCAGGAGGTGAAGTATCAGATGTTTTCTGCGGTGGCCTTTATAGTAGTAAAAAGTTTGCCGGTTTACTTCTAGGAAAAATGGTGCCGGGAAATCATTGCAATCTGAAGTGAGTATATAGGCGCCGGTAAGTACTGAGGTGGTTGCGATAATGATATCTTCTGTGGAAAATTTGTCGCGGTACGGGCGGCAGGCTGGTTCGTCGCCGTATATTTCATAGAGTTGAGCGGCAGAAATCAGGACGTCCTCATCTATTGTGAAGCGAGTTAGGTATTCATCAATAAAAGCGGTTATCGACCGTAGTTTTTTGGGTTTGAAGACAATCGATTTCAGCGCCTCGTAGAGCACAATATCAGATACAGCAAGGATGCCGCCTACTTCTTTGATTTCTTCAATTGTCGGGCGCAATAAAGGAGCGGTTGCATCGCCAAGGAAAGATTGCACCGCATTGGTATCGAGCAGGAAAATTGGTGCTTTGGGATTGCCGGTTTCAGTGTTTGCTGGAGCGCTAGACTTTGGCATCCCCGCTCTCCGTGGCGAAGAGGTCTAGTTTGGAGAGTCTTTTCATCTCAGCAATCACTTCATCTAGTGGCCTGCCTGCCTTGTACGGGACCACAGGCGCACCAGGCCTATCTGGACGAAGAGACATAGGTTTGAGCCGGGTAAGATGGAGCTCACTTAAATCCATTTTTACTGCTTCTTGCTTCATGCATATTATTTTATAGTAATCAGGCTTTGTTTGCAGTAAGATTGCTTGCTGTAAACAAAATCTACATCTAGCGTAGGACAAAAGATGGACATTGCCAAGAGTTAGAATTTATTGTTTAATGAAAATTTAATAATTCTTTAGTTTGGGTTGCCGTACACACCTTGGAGTAAATCTAGGTCCTTACCAGAATCGGTCAAAAGGGCGTTGTTTTTTTTGCGCATGGCTTCCAGAACGTGCAGACCATTTGGGTCCTGGGCAAATTCTGCGTAGAAGCGGAGCATGGCTTCAAAGTCTTTAATGAAGCAGTGGCCGCCGGCGCCACGGCCGGAATCGTGAACGACTTGGGTGTGGCCTAGGCCAATGCGGCTATCTGCGCCCACGGCGGTGCGGACGGTTTCCCAGTCTGCTCCAGCGGCCTGAGAAAAATCATAAGCAATATTCATGAATATTAATTTGGCATATAAATAATTATTGCCAATATATTTAATACACTCGGCATTTTGCGATTTTGTGATTAACTCAAACGGCGCTTTGGGCAAAATTTCCATGACAACCTCTGCGGCTGCAAGGTGCTCTTCTGAATCTGTTGGCATGCCTATGATGTTGCGCTCCGGGTTGGCGGTATCTTCCGCCGCAGAAACCTCGCGCAAAAATTCTGGCGAGTGCAATAAAATAATATCCGGGAATTCTTTTTGCAAGGCCGCGGTGGTGCCGGGCAAGATGGTAGATTTAATCACCGCAATTTTGCCCGCACCAATCAGAGGCAACACGCTTTTAATTAATGAGGCGTCAAAACCAGCTGGCGTGGTGGGCGTGGGTACGGCAATAAAGGTTATGTCGCAGTCTGCTATGGCGGCTTTATTACCAGCATACTTTGGCTCTAGCGCGTAGCGTACGGTTTCAAAGCCGCGCTCGGCAAATTCATCGGCCATGTTTTTGCCAATAAAGCCCTGGCCTATAAAACCTATTTGCAAATTGGTCACGTCGACTAGTATAAACTATAGACAAAACATACATAAAGTGTTAAAATACTCATTTGTATGACAGAAAATGACTTGTCTCATATTCCTCTTGGCCCAGAGTCGCATCCACCAGAGACGGAACCCGTATGGCTTGAAATCGACGATACGGAGACGCTCCATATGCTCAAGCGGTATGTTCTGAGAAATCTTGGCATGGAAATTGACCCCGATGAGCTAGCGGAGCTGCTGATCAAAAATCAGGTCATCGTGCCTGAGGACGATGACGACTATATTGATTGGTTTGATGCCGCGCGGCCAAAGGTTACTCAACTTCTGAAAGAGGAGAACCTGGCAACTGGTGGCTGGGTCCGACCAAACAGCGTAGAAATTAGTGGCAGACATAAAAATAAGTTCTGGGTGTTTGCCGGGAGACTAATTACCGGAGAGTACTTACCAGCCAAGTCAAAAGAAATGCCTGTGCTAGCACCAAAGCCCGTAGCGCCGCCTACCAAAGAAGAGCCAGTACAACCGGCAATATCACCGGAACAGCAGCAGGTTCTTGATGTGTTAACCATTGACGGCCCAACAAGACGGTCAATGCTGATTGGAGCCGTTGGCAATGAGGCTCTGCAGGGGCTAGTCAGTCGTGGTCTGGTGCAGCGTGTTAAAGACGGAACTTTTCCAGCATTTCGTTTGCCAGGAGATGAGCGACCGTTTAATCGTAGGCATGCTACAAAACCCAATCAAGCAGATACCACTACATTCAACCCAGATATAGCCGTAAAAATTATCGATTTTATGTGCGCCAAGGGTACAAAGCTAGAACGCAAATACACGGCCAGGCAGCTGCATGGTGAGCTTTTTTCCCGCACTGATATCACTGAGCAGGACGTCAAAAACGTGCTTAGGCTTTTGCGCGACGCTGCTGTTTTGAATTACTCAGAAAGTCGAATCGGCAAGCGCAGCCGCCGCGCCCTTCAGGCTTCCCTGACGGACAAGGGCAGCAAAGACAAGCTTACGGCGCAACTAAATGACGGTACATTGGGCGCCTACCTTACGGGTTTGGTTGCCCAAGAATAGCTACCGATGATACGGCAAGCCCTTATGGATGCTGGCCGCCCTAAACAGTGCCTCTGCCAGGACTACCATAGCCAAATCGTGCGGCAGCGTGTGCTTGCCTAGGCTGATTTGTTGGTTGGCCTTGGCGCGGACGTCCGGGGGTAAACCGTCTGGTCCGCCAATCATAAAGCTAACGGGCTGGGCTGCTAGCTCACGCGCGGCCAGCCAATCGGCTAGCTGGGGGCTGGTAAGCTGCTGACCATTAATTTCTAGCGCTACGCGGTAGCCAGGCGCGGCCTGCAGGATTGCCACGGAGTCATTTGCATACTTGTCTGCCAGATGGGTGACGGTTACGTCGTGCAGCCGCTGCAAGCGCGCCAGGTAGTCTGTAAAACCCAGCTGGGCGTAGGCTAATTTTGGCTTGCCAATGGTGACGATGTGGATTTTCATGCCGTAATCACTGCCCGGTTATGGAGTACCTGCAATCTGCCGTAAGGCTGGGTACCTGGCTGCTCAAAATAATCCCTTACCGCGCGCGCCACGCCGGGCAGCGCCTCCCGCGAGTAATCGTCTATAACCACAGTGCCGCCTGGCGCCAGACGCGGCCAAACCAGCTTTAGTGAATCGTATATGGACTCATAGAAATCCCCATCCAAAAAAGCAAAGGCGATTGGCTCTGGTAAATCCTCCGGTGTAAGGTGGCTAAACCACCTCTTATGGACGCGCGGCGGCTTTAAAGAGGCATGCTTGAATTCATGCAAAAAATCGCGCTTGGACACGCTGAGTTCCCCGGCCACAAAATCGCTGCCTGCGCCGCTGGCGTCCTGGATGGTTTTGGGCGGCAGCCCCGCAAAAGAATCGTAGACATGAAACGGCCTGTCTAACTGCCCGGCCGCATCCAGCACACGCCGAATAAACAGGCTGGTGCTGCCGCGGTAGCAACCCAGCTCTACCACTGCCCCGTCTACGCCGGCGGCCAGTACATTCTCTAGCTGACTCAGCACTACGCCCAGGCCCTGGGCATCGATCTGGTTAGAAATTATGGGGTATTTGGCTAGCAGCTCCCTATAGGTCATACCTTAATTATAGCAACCGGCAATTCCCCCCAATCCGTGGTGTAGCGCGGACTGCGGCTGCCGGCTTTAGGCTGCCAGACATTGGATAGGTTTTCTGCGGCGTAGCGCAGACGATCCGCGCCGTAGCGCCTATTTATGGCGTCTATCGCTTGCAGTCGCTGCTGGCCCCGCACGGCCTGCGCGGTTTGGACGTAGCCTAGCATGTCCGTCTGCAAATGAGCCGAGGGGGTTAGATTAAAGAGCAACACATCTGCCCGGTGCCAGATTTGCTGCGCCGCAGGGTCTGCAGCTAGTGCCGTGGCCAGTTGGGCACAGATAAGACCAGGGTCTGCCGTGGGCGTATTAAGCCGCAGACAGTGCGACCAGCGTGGGCTGCCGGGTTTGTGCCGATTGCCGCGCAGCTTTAGGTACACGCCGCTGGCTGCCAGGCCGTCGCGCCGCAGGTCCCGGCAGGCGCGCGCCGTCAGGCTGCTAATGGCTGCCCGGATAGCTAGCGGGTCTGCTGTGTCATGGCCAAACATACGGCCGTGGCTGACAGTTTGGCGCACTCGCCCCGCGGTCTCCAGCGGAAAACAGGCAATGCCGCTGAGCTCTAGCTGCAATTGACTGCCGCGCACGCCGCCCATGAGCTGCCGCGCCCGGCGTGGTGTGAGCTGCTTAATATCGAGCGCCGTTTGCAGCCCTTCTGCCCGCAGCCGCGGCCCCAGCCGCCAACCAATGCCCCAGACATCCTCTAGTGGCGTGGCGGCCAGCTGCGTGTCTATTAGCCACTGGGGCATATCCGCCAAGTTAAGCACGCCGCCCAGCAGCGGGTCTTTTTTAGCTCTATGGTTAGCTACCTTAGTCAGGCCCTTGGTGGGCGCAATGCCAATAGACACCGGCAGGCCGATTTCTTGCCAAATGCGCCGCCGCAGCCGCACCGCCCAGCGCCGCCAATCTTGCTCGGGTAGTTGGCTTAGGTCCAGAAATGATTCATCCACGGAGTAGCACTCCAGGTAGGGTGTAACCTCTGTAAGTAGCAGCATAAGGCGGCGCGATATATCGCCGTACAAGGCAAAGTTGCCGGAAAAGCTAATAACATTGTGCTGCCGGAAGAGTTCGCGGTACTTAAAAGCCGGGGCGCCCATGGGGATGCCAAGGGCCTTGGCCTCTGTGGAGCGAGAGACGGCGCAGCCGTCGTTACTGCTGAGCACTACCACCGGCCGGCCGTTGAGCTCTGGCCTAAACAGCCGCTCACAGCTGACGAAGAAGTTGTCGCAGTCTATAAGGGCAAACATCTGACTATTCCTGTTACGCTGCCCCACACAGAGGCAGATTCCGGCAACCGTGAGCGAAGGTCTAAAATAAACTGGTCCCCGTCCCAGGCAATGACCAGCGGCCCGCGGGCGGCGCGGTCTACCACTGCTAAATCGCCGCTTAAGATGCCGTGTTCTGGCCGATCCGGGCCACTGAGGCGCAGCACAAAGGTGCTGGCCGCGGAGCGCACCAGGAGCTGGTTAAAGTCTAACGCAAGCGGTGATCTATGGGGTTGTTCAGAAATGTCTGCGGCGGGGTTGGGAAAGCCGCGGTGGATGGCCACTTGAGTGCCTTGGTAGGCGGCAGCAGCTGCGCTGCCGGCCACAAATGTAAAATCGTTATCCATGTTGGCGCCATCTCCTCTCCTAAACTGCCGCCTTAGTGCTAATAAGCGTCCACTGCCCCTCCGGGTTTTGGCGCAGTCGGAAGATGGTCTGGCCGTCCGATACGTCAAATAGGCGGATTAGCTCCTGCCCCTTCTGCACCAGGTACTGCATGCTGAGTTCTGCAAAGCTGTATTCTTTTTCTTGCCAGACCATGCGGCGGGGCCAGCTCTGCAGGCGGGGGCCTTTAGCACGGGTAAAGCCTAGGGCGGTTATGTCTATTGGTTGATTAACGTTAACAGAGGTAGTCATAGTGTTTCAAGCTCCTTATAGATTATAAAAAAGACGCTTATACGGTGGTAAGCGGAAACGGATTTTGGGGGTATGGAGCTTTAGCTGGGGGCCGGCCTGACCGTTTCTTGTAGGCTGGCTGCGATGCCAAAACTTGGTGCTTGAAAGTATAGTCCAGGCAGAGGAAGCTTTATGGGCAGCCCACCTGCGGCTTACTTAGTAGTATAGGCCGCTTTAGCGTTTTGCCAAGCCGTAGTTTTTACGACATTTTTCCATTGCAATCGCCCGGCCTTGCAACCCCGCTAGCCTTTAAAAAGGTGCAAAATCCAGAAGCCCACAGCGTGTGCAACTATTAGGCTATGCCGTCTAAAATGCCCACGAGCTCGCGCGGGGTAAGCTCTGCCTTGACCACGTAGCCATCGGCTTGCTTTTCTATGTCTGCGCGGACGTCGTCGCGCTGCTCTAGGTTGGTGGTAATAATAATCTTGGCCTTAAGGTCAGGCTTCTCTGTGCGGAGGCGGCGCAAAATCTCTATGCCGGTGACATTGGGGACCATTAAATCCAGTAAAATGATGTCAAACGCGTCAGACAGGGCTAGCTCTAGGCCACGGGCGCCATCTACCTCTAGAGTAGTTTGGTAGCCGGCCTTAGACAGGGCGCGTTCATAGAGCTCCGCAATAAAATGTTCGTCTTCTATGCACAGTACGCGGCGAGCGGGACGAGCGCCGGCGGGGGTAATAGATTGACCTGGTTCCATAAAAGTTATCTCCTATACATTGAGTGGTTTTTTATCCAGCCGTGTGCGCCACGGACGATATCTGTATTATCGCCGTTTTTGAGTTCCGCGGCAAGGCTAGCGTAGGGTAATAGCGTAAAACCAAAGGTGCTACCCTCTTTCTCCTTGGACTTAACCCAAATGTGGCCGCCATGCGCTTCTACTATGGTCTTACAGAGGTAGAGGCCAAGGCCAGTGCCGCCAATTTGGGCGCGGTTGCGGTGGTCGCGGTAAAACTTGGTAAACAGATTGGGCATGATGCCGGCAGAAATACCCTGGCCATGATCAGTAAATGTGGTCTCTACCTGACCCTCTTGGTTCATATGGACGTTGATTTCTACCAATTCCGCCCCGGCGCTGTACTTAACTGCATTATCCACTAAGTTAGTAATGACCTCTTGAATGCTCAGGCGGTCCACCGCCACGGTAGGTAGGTCTGGCGCGATAGTGGTCTGGAGTTGGACGCCGCGGACCTTGGCGCGAAGTTTTAGACCTTCTATGGTACTCTCTAGAATTGTTGGCCACTGCTCCTCGTTCAGATGCAATTCCATTTGGTCATCGTCTATGCGGGCCACGTTTAAGATGTTATTTACGAAGGCGGTGAGCTGCTGGGCGTTGGCGGCCATTTTTTGCATGAAGTCGGTCATCTGTGGGTCAAGCTTGCCTTCTAGCTCTTCCTGGAAGGCCTCTATATAGCCGCGCAGCATGGTGAGCGGCGTACGGAGCTCATGTACGCTCAGCGCGATAAAGCTCACGGCCTGTTCGTCCTGAGAATACTGCTTTGTATGGTCAAACAGCACCAGCATGGTGGACTGCTTATTGGGATTGTCTTTGTTGTAGTAGGCAGCCAGGTCAAACAGTCTGGTTGGGTGGTTGTCTAGCACGTTTAGACGCACGCGCTCCCAGCTGTGGCTAGCTGTAGCCACGGTAGTTTTGCTTTCTTTGAGCCAAGCGTCCAGAGTGTCTTTGTTGGGAAAGGCCATGTCCAGGACCATATAGACATTTTTACCAATCAAGGCATCTGTTTTTTGGCCGATATACTCCGCGGCGGCTAGGTTGGCAAACTGAATTGTTTCTGACTCATCTAGGACGAATAATGGTAACGGCAAGTTGCTAGGAATGAAGCCGTACTCGCTACTGAGTACCGGTGCTGCTGTTGTATGCTTGGCTGCCTCGCTGGCCAGTTGATATATCTGATTGACCAAGCTGCCTACCATTTCCTGCCCCAGCTTGAGCTGGTCGATGTTAGGCGCAGGCTCACCATGATTCGTTGGACTAATATGGACGACTGCCTGCCAGATAGCCTGTAGCGGCTGCAGTAACCACCTGGTAGTCGTTGCGCTAAAAATGGCATTCATGAGCATGGCTAAAGCGCCAGCTACAATCAAAATGATAAAAGGGGGTAACTCTGTAGCCACAAGCAGTAGATATGCCAAGCCGCAGGACGCAAGAGTAACAACGGTCATGGTAATCAGCAGATTGCGACGGACCTTTTTTGCTAAAGCGTCGTAGTAGTCCATTATTTGTAGCTCACATTGCCAGGGCTGGTCACCGCGCTTATCCAGGTTTGGCCAGCTTCTAGCGGCAGCGGCTTGCCGTCCGCGGCCGTAAAGACTAGCTGAGCGTCGTTACTGGCCTTGGTCCAATTGCCAACTGTTACGGTGCCGTTTTGGAAGACATAAGCGGTACCAGTGCCGATTGGGTTGTAATTGCTGTAGGCTACCCCTTGCGCGTCCAGAGAGCCTGGGGTCATAGGGACCACTATAGCCACAACGACCCGTGGCGCTAATTGTTGATTAGTGTTGGCATCTAGATGGGCCGCGCCCGCCAGTGAGCGCTTGTAGGTTTTGCTGGCAGAATCATAATCGTACCGGGGATTAAAGGCGTAACCGCTCATGTTAAAATCTATGCCCGTGGCGGGCTTGGCAGTGTCTGTAGCAGTTTGCGGGCTGGCAACCGCCTTGGCCTTAGGGGCGGTGGGTACGCGCACAAAGCCGCTGTAGGCACTCTTGTAGCCCTTGGCGGTACCAGCGCCGGCTAACGTGGCCACATTAGCGTAGACGTTATGCGGCGCAGCTTTAGTATTGACCCTTTGGAAACTGCCGCCGTTATAGTACTGATCCAGGTCTTGGGTGCCGGTGGTTTTAATAAGATTTAAGGCATCCGGACTGCCGCCAACATGGGCGTAAATCGCCTGAAAGCCCAGCGCCCACTGCACATAGTAGGGCCGACTGGACCTAATGGGCCCAATACTTCCCGGCTGCTCATCCTGGAAGAGCGCCAAAAAGCGCGTGATGCCGCCCTCTGCCACGGCCTCAAAGACCACACCAGCTTGGCTCAGGCCCGACTGCGGCCGCGCCTCTAGGCTATTTTCTATCATGACACCTACGACTGGCCGCTCGTTGATTTCTTTTGCCACCTGCAAACCGGTCAAGCTGGACGCAACAGTAGTAGGCTTAGGAGCTTCTTTTTTAACGGGCTTAGTCACGGCGACTTGCTTAGCGGGCTTATCCGGCTTAAGCATAATGTAGCTGGTCACGCCAGCCACAGCAATTAGTAGCACCCCAATCACGGCTATTATCTCTGTTCTAGTTGGCGGCCATGGCAGATTAAACCAATGGTGCCCACTGCCCCGCGGCTTCTCGCGCTTGGCCAACCTGTCAAACACCATGGCCTGCTCCGGCGTCTCTTCTATGCGCGGGCTAGGGATTTCCTGATGCACAGCCACCTGCTCTGGAGTCTGAAACGTTGGCTTTGGGACCGGTGTTGGTTTTGGCGCTTCTTCCGGTACCAGCTTAGGCGCTGGCGCCGGCCGAAAATCATCAATCATGGGTTAAATTATAACACGCTTATGGCTAGTTTTTGATGGAAGCTAGTGCCCATCCCAAGCATATAGACTATGCTCTATATTATCGATTATGATCTATACGCTACAGAGACGAGAGCTGTGCATGTATGCGCCTAAGCGCAACCTCTTTGCCTAAAACCGCTAAGCTTTCTGCCAGCCCCGGACTACTCGGCGCCTGCGTAGTAGCAATGCGCACTAAGCTAAACAGCACGGCCGGCTTTTGGCCGGATTTTTCTAGCAAATCGTTGAGCCGGGCCTGCAGGTCTTCTACGGTAAATTCGCTGGCTTCTAAAGTGGCTTGAGCCTGCTCCAATAGATTGCGTAGTTCCTGCGTGGACAGTTTTTTGAGCTGCTTGTGGCCGTTGATTAACTCCGGATTAATCGGCAAATCGGTAAAGAAGAACGATGTTAGCTCCGGCAATTCCGCCAGATACTTTAGGCGCTCCTGCACCAGCGCCAGCACGGCGCGGCGGTAGTCTTGCGAGTAGTCCGCGGCCTCTGGTGGCCAATAATCGTTGCATAGTGCGAATAGCTCGTCCAAAGAGAGGGCCCGTATAAAGGCGCCGTTCATCCAGAGCAAGCGGCGCTCATCAAAGCGAGCACCGGCGCGCTGCACTTTACCTAGGGAGAATTTGTCTATGAGCTCCCCTATGGTAAAGATTTCTTGCTCGGTGCCGTCATTCCAGCCCATGCTGGCAATAAAGTTTACGAGTGCCGCCGGCAGGTAGCCGTCTCTGATGTAGTCTAGGACATCTTTGGCGCCATCGCGCTTAGACAGTTTTTTGTTGCCGTCCGGCCCTAGGATGTGCGGCATGGTGGCCAAAATTGGCCGCTCCAATTCCAGCGCTTCATACAAATTTAAGAAGTTGGGCGTACTGGCAATGAACTCTTGGCCGCGGATGACATGGGTTATTTTCATGTCTGCGTCATCGCAAATGTGGGCAAAGTTGTAGGTTGGGTAGCCGTCTGATTTCATCAAAATAAAATCGTCTATGGCTTCCGCCCCGGCGTGCAGGCTACCCATAACGGCGTCTTCCCACTGGTAGGCTTTGGGGTCCGATTTAAACCGCAGCGGCGTGGAGCCATCCCACTCCGGCGGATTTTCTGGCCGGTGGTTACGGTACAAAAACGGCTTTTTGGCTTTTTGGGCGGCCTCGCGGAAAGCTTGAACTTCTGCTGCGGTGTAGGGGTCGGCGTAGGCGCGGCCAGAATCTATGAGCTTCTGCGCCCACTCTTTATAGCGCGGCAAACGCTCTGACTGCAGGTACGGCGCGTACGGGCCGCCGATATCCGGGCCTTCATTGTATTCCAGCCCCAAAGCTCGCAGGGAGTCCATGATATGCTGCCCCGCCCCTTCTACCTCGCGTTTTTTGTCTGTGTCTTCTAGGCGCAGCACAAACTGGCCATTGTTTTGCTTGGCCAATAAATAGGCAAACAGCGCAGTGCGGATGCCGCCTACGTGCAGATAGCCGGTGGGGCTGGGCGCAAATCGAGTTCTAACAGGAGTCATTGTGCCAATTATAGCAAAGATTACAGAGTTGAGGCGATTTTTTGAATCTGTTCAGTGGTCAGCGTGCCGCCACCCAAAATCTGATACAAAACGCCGCCGCTGACCCAGGCGGCCTGGTTTTGGCCGTAGACATAGACTTGGCGGCCACCGGCGTTAATCGTGCTTATGGCGCTATCGCCGTTCGCTAATTGCAGTGTGTCGCGCAGGCTTGAACTGTCCCAGTGGGACTGTTTCTGGACAATGGTGTACCGACGCCCCTGCCCGTTGGCGGCGCTCATTTCCTCATAGGTCATGGTAACCATGCCAGGCTTGCCATCAATAGTGGTCAGCGTAAAACCGCTTGGCGTGTAGTCCGGCATAACGGCGCTAAAACCGGCTTTTTGTCCGGCCAGTTGCAGCTTAACCGATTGGCTGCTGCGGTAACCCCAAACACCTAGTAGCACTACCAAGACGGCAGCCACTAAGACTATCCAGCTCATGCGTTCCTTAAGAGCTTTAGCGGCGCGGTGGCGCTTTTTGAGCGGCAAAGGCGGCGCAGGCTGCTCATGCGATGTTGCGCGGGCGAGCGCTTGTTCAAAAATATCTACCGTACTGCGCTGAATTTCAGAAGCGGTTTCTGCAAACGGCATAGATACGGGCTGCTGCAGTACTTCCATGGTTTTTTGGACAGCTGCTGGCACAGTGTTCTGGGCAAAGTGGGCTACACGCGGGCTCAGGCCAGTTTGGCTGGCACGTACTTGGCGCTCTGGCTTCACGCGCGTGAGCGATGCCTTAGGTGCAACAACAGGGGTAACGGTCACTTTAGATTTTGCCGGAGTCAGAGGAGTCTGTTTTTTGACCTGTTTGGCGGTGGAAGGAGCAGGTTTTTTGACTGCTCGACGCATCAGCGTGCGCGACGTGCCGGGCTTGTGGCGCACGCCATCAATTGAGCCACGGCGCACGGGCTGCTCTGGAGTTTTGGAATCGACTGTGTTTTTCTTCGCCACCACTTATATGCTTATGTTTACATTAATAGTAGCGCCTCTTGATGTCTACTGCAAGTGGCGTCATACTACTAGGCAGTCTATGGATTTTTTAGACCCCAAGAAACAGCGCCAAAACACCATAGTCCTCTATGCGGGGTATCTGCTGATTGGCATCGCTATTATTATTAGTACTATTGTACTTTTGTACCAGGCCAATGGGTATGAGGTAGACAATAAAGGTAAGCTGGTGCAAAACGGCCTGGTGTTTTTTTCTAGCCAGCCAAACCCAGCAACCATTTATTTAAACGATAAAAAACAGTCTCAGCAGACAAATAGTCGCGTGAGCATCCCGGCCGGCCAGTATTCAGTACGGTTAGCTCGCGCCGGCTACCACGACTGGCAACATACTCTCTCTGTTCAGGGGGGAGATGTTCAACATTTTGATTACCCATTTTTGGTTCCCAAAACGTTAGCGCCTAAAGCCTATGGCACGGCCTATGCAAGTGTGCCGTCACTGGTATCACAGAGCCGCGATAAGCGCTGGCTGATGGTACAGCCCAACTCAGCAGAAGCTAGTTTTGATATCTACGACCTAAAAAATCCCACAGACCCTGCGGTAAATGTGACAATTCCTGCAGAAATTGTGGCCACTTCAAATGGGGCTGCTACCTGGAAGGTGGTTGCTTGGGCGGACGATAATCAGCACGTATTACTCTCTCGCAATGACGCCAGCGGAACAGCGTATATTATGCTTAATCGGGCTGAAGTTGCTCAAAGTAAGAATCTGACCACTCTCTTTAACCTGTCGAGCGGCAGCGTTTTAACCCTAAACAATAACAAGTTTGACCAATACTACCTTCATGTCCCCGCCACCGGAGAGCTTTCTGCCGTAAGTCTGTCTACTCCCACGCCTGCTGTTGTGATAAAAAACGTACAGGCTTTTAAGACATACGATAATTCTACGGTCTTGTATGCTACTACCACCGGGGCGCCGGCTGGCAAAGTGGCAATCAACATGTTTTCCGGCGGCCAAACATTCTTTCTGCGCTATCTCTCTGCTGGCAGCACCTACTTGTTAGATATGGCCGGGTATGGCGGTACTCCTTACGTGGTGCTTGGCTCCGCAGCGGACAACAGCGTCTACATTTACAAAAACCCAGAAAAGCAGCTCCGTGGCGGTAGTAAAAATGCAGTGGCCATGCGCGCTATTCGACTAACAAATCCGCAGTATCTTGCGTTTTCCCCTACTGCTCAATACATCCTAGTCCAGAGCGGCCAATCTGTTGCGGTGTACGATATTTTCCAGCAACGACTATCTAACTATAAAGAGTCAGCCCCCGTGGACGCCCCTCAAACACACGCAACCTGGATGGATGGACATCGTCTAGTGTTTGTTAGTGGCGGCACATTGCTGTTGCATGATTTTGATCAAACAAATCTGCAGACACTCATGGCGGCTGCGCCAGATTTTGCCCCCGCCTTTAGTCCTGATTATCATTATGTATATACGCTTGCCCCCGCCACCGGCGGTATGCAGCTACTACAAACACCTCTGTTAACCCCTGCTGATTTGTAGCTCTAAAAGCCTAGGTCTTTGCCGCGGCGATTCATTCGCCGTAGTCCCAACATGGTTGCGGTAATGGCGATGATGATTAGGAAGATAATCCAGCCGCTGCTGTGCGTAAAACGGTACCACAAAGTTTTGCCGTTGCCCGCTAGCTGCGGCGCGGCGCTGGTGTCTGTAGTGGTCATTGCGGCCGCAACTGGTGCCGCGGCAGTGTTGCCGCTTACGTCCGGACTGACTTGGTCGCCCACAATAATGAGGCGCCTCAGGCTGGTGCCGGGCGGATCGCAGGTGATAAGGGTAGCAGTGGCCTGGTGACCGTCTACAGGCAGCAAAACGCTTACTTCGGTAGGTTCTACAATCCGTTTAGAAAACACTTTATACACATAGACTTTGCCGTCCTTTGTTAGATAGAACGTGTCGCCTGGCTGCAATAGATGGAGCAGCACAAAGGCAAACTTATACTGCCCCTTGTTAAAGATGTTGTTAGAGGAGTGCCCATACACCACGGTGTTACCGTTCTGCCCCGGCGACGAGGTGGTTGGATAGTGTACCACCCCTTGATCCAAGAAACTTTCTATAACAGATTCCGTGGGGTCCGACTGGTAAATAACTGGAATTTCAACGTTAATTTTAGGAATAATAATTTGCGGGGTATTGCCAGCGGCCACGCTCTCTGGGCTGACAATCAGCGGCGTATTAGTAACATTGCGCGATGGCTGTATAAATGGTGCAATAATGCGCTCGTTAAAGAAGCTAAACAGGAATAGTACAGTAGCCAGTAGTCCCATGCCCAGCCCAAAAATCACGGACTGGAAATGTCGATTTTTGGTGACTTTTTTGGTCTTGAGCACATGCTTCTGCAGTTTTTTACCTACCTCTGTCTGGGGCGCTTTTTTGGCCTGTTCCAGCACGGCCACGGCTTTAGAGCGCTTCTTCTTTCCGGCCGATGCCACCTGATTTTTAACTTCTACCAACTTCTCCTGCTGCTGCAGCGGTGCTGGCTTGGGGTTTTTATTGCTGGCATAAAATTCAGTCCAGACCTGGTGTTTTTCATCGTCTGGCAGCGCCTGATAGTAGTTGTGCCACTCTACCTGAATCTGGGCCATGCTCTTGCCGGAGTGGTTGAGCTGATACATATACTCCTGATGCTTGGAACGCGCCGCCGCTGGCATAACAGCGACCTCTTTTTTCTCTACAGCAGCGTTAGGCTCCGCCTCATAAATTTTGGCCAGCTTTTCCCTAATCATGTTTACCTCTGGCGCGTTGTCCGGCCGACCTGTCTGCCCCGGCAGCGGCTGCACCATATTCTGCCCGCGCGGCATAACATAGCCGCCATCTGGCCGCTGTGGTGGTCTAGTAGGGTCCAAGGGGTTCATATATCTATCTACCAGTATACTGCAAGGGGCGGATTTGCAGGTAAGTTTTTATGGTTATATGCGCTAAAAAGCTCCACGCACTGGTGGAGCTTTTACTTTGGTACCGCGGACTGGACTTGAACCAGCACGGGCTAATGCCCAAGAGATTTTGAGTCTCTCATGTCTACCATTCCATCACCGCGGCTTACAGTTACAGAACAGATGCAATTATACAGGGGTCCAGCGCTTTAGTAAACTTAATCCACTACCAAACTCGTGCTAACCGAGGCAAACAACTGCCCAGGATTTTGCAGCCACAGCACACTGGCTTTGGTAGCTACAGCCAGCCGCCAAGGATTGTTTTCTGGGCCGATGACTGGCGTGCTGCTGACCTGCCCGCCGCTAGCCACAAAAGTTTGCCCTAGGTGCTGTGTCACCACGCTGAAGCTATACTGCTCCGTGAGTGCTCGTAGGCAGTCAGTTAGCTTTTGCAGAGTGATATCAAAACTAAACGCCATTGGAAAATGCATGGCAGTGCCTAGACGCTGCAGCTGGCTGTAGCTCAGCACCACCAGCGTATCAGGCCGATGCTGCACCAAGCTTGGCAGAGCTGTGATATATTCTATGGCATCTCGCGTTAACGTGACTTGCCCGACATGCTTTTCTAGGAATTTTTCTAGCAAAATGGCAGTTTCTGAATTGCGACCAATATCGCCCGCAATTAACGTGCCGTCTGCCCAGTTGGCCATGGCTTGTAGCTCACCTAAAGCCTGCGTGCTAAAGCTACCGCTGGGCGTGCTGGGCGCGTATTCTCCGTTTTCTAACGTTTTGCCCACTGTTTTTCTAAGGGCGTCCGGCAGAAGTACTTTAACAGTGCCAGCGCCGGCCTGCTGCGCCAGCATGTAGGCCTGCGCGGGTGCCAACGCGGCCTGAGCATTGCCGCCAACAATCAGCAGTTTGCCGGCGTGGAACTTATTTTCTGGCCGGGACCAGAGTAAGTCAGGGAAAAGTGGCTTAGCTTTGGTTTGTTTTTGCAGGCTCATGTTGGCAAGATAGCCTTCTCTAGCTTGCTGACCCTTTTGCCAAGTTTGTGCAGGTCAAACTTCATGACGCGCCGTTCTTCTGACTCGAGCGCATTAGTAAATTTGATTTCTTCTCTAAAGCTTTCTTTGGTTTCTTGCATGGACTCTATAAAATCAGTTTTTTGCGCCTCCATGAAGGCGTAGATTTCCTCTGTTTGGCCATGTGCCTCGCTGCGCAGCTCATAGGCAAGTTTGTCTACTTTAGCGTCCACGGCCTTAATATCAAGGCGCAGTTCTACTATTTCTGAATGCAGACGCTTCTCAACGGATTTAATTCTGGTATCTAATGCCTCAGTCTTTACTTCTAGTGCTTTGCCCTGCTCCACAATCTTTTCCTTAAGATATGCGCTCTGGGCAACAATCTCATTGTGCAAGTCCTGGCGCATACTGGCCATATCAGACCGCAGGCTGGCGATGTCCGTCTGCATACTGGCCATATCAGACCGCAGGCTGGCGATGTCCGTCTGCATACTGGCCATATTAGACCGCAGGCTACCCATATCCGACTGTTGGCCGGCCATGTCTGACTGCAGGCGCAGGATGGCCTGCATTAAATCGGAATTGGTGGGCTCTTTTAGGGCGCTCATATGTCCCATTGTAGGCGCGGCAAAACCGCTGTCAACACCCCTGTTAAAAAAGTTAATCATTATTTAATATTTGGCCGGGCGTAACAGATTGAGCGGAAAAAATGGGGCAGTGCGTATTATTTACAGCGTTGTTATTTGGGCGGCAAATCAATGGTGACACTGACTGGGCAGTGGTCAGATCCCATGACATCGGCATGAATTGCCGCGTTGGTAATGTGTGGTCGTAGGCTTTTGGAGGCTAGAAAGTAGTCAATCCGCCAGCCAACGTTACGCTCGCGCGAGCGCGCAAAGTGGGACCACCAAGTGTAGTACCCATTTCCCTGCTTAAACAAGCGTAGCGTATCTATAAAACCGGCGTCTATAAAGGCCTGAAAACCATCTCTTTCTTCCTGCGTAAAGCCTTTTTTGCCGCGGTTGGGCTTGGGGTTGGCTAGGTCGTCTTCCGTGAAGGCCACGTTTAGGTCGCCGCAGAACAGGACTGGTTTGCCGGTGGCTTCTAGCTGCTTGGCGTAGGCTAAGAAGGCGGGGTCCCAGTGCTTGTGCCTAAGTGGAATGCGGCTTAAATCGTCTTTGGCGTTAGGCGTGTAGACAGTTAGGAGCCAGAACTGGGGGAATTCTGCGGCCAGCACACGTCCTTCTTTGTTGGGGTCGCCGTAGGTGTCGCCGGTTACGTCGTATTTTTTTATTATTTCTTCAGGGAAGCCGTTTATGACTTGCAGCGGTGGGATTTTAGAAAAGAGAGCCACCCCGCTGTAGCCGGGTCGCTCGGCCGGGTACCAAAATTGGTCGTAGCCGGGCAGCTCTAGGCCGGCTTGCTCCGAAGTGCCTTTGGTCTCTTGAATACAGATAATATCCGGCTGCTCTTGATCGATAAATGGTTGCCACAAGTTTTTGCGCATCACGGCGCGGATGCCATTGACGTTCCAGGAGTAAATCTTCATGGCTTATATGATACACTAAAACAGATGTATAAACGTGTTCTTCTTAAACTTTCCGGCGAGCAGCTGGCCGGTAAATACGACAGCGGCGTAGACACGGAGCTCATGGCCTGGCTAGCCGACCAGATTAAGCCGGTCGTACGGGCTGGAACAGAGGTAGTTATTATGGTGGGCGGCGGCAACTACGCCCGCGGCGCCCAGCTGGCGGGGCACGGGATTGGCCGGGTGACGGCAGATAATATTGGCATGCTGGCTACCATTATGAATGCCGTGGCCCTGAGCGATGTTTTTAACGCTCACGACGTGACGGCCCGTGCCCTAACCATTGTGCGCGCGCCGCAAATTGCTGATTACTTTACGCATCGCCGCGCGCTGGGCGATTTAACAAAAGGCCATGTGGTCATTGCTGCGGGCGGTACAGGCCGGCCGTATGTCACAACAGATACAGCGGCGCTATCATTTGCCCTAGAATTAGAATGTGAAGTAGTTTTTAAAGCCACTAAAGTAGACGGGGTATACGATAAAGATCCCGCCAAATTCCCGGACGCGCAGCTGGTACCAGAAATCTCCTTTGAACATGCCGTCAGCGACAACGCCATTAGGGTTATGGACAAGGCCGCCCTGGGCCTGGCTGCGGAATACAAACTGCCGGTCATGGTCTTTAACGCCATGCAAGATGGTGCTATAGCCAAAGCCTGCCGCGGCGAAGCCGTAGGGACCAAGATTGGTTAGTCATGGGTGAAATTATCCAGCGCCTACTGGAAACCTTCACCGGCCCAGTCCTTTACCTGATTATTTTTGGCGCCCTACTGGCGGAGAGCACCGTTATTTTGGGCTTTTTGGCGCCCGGTATTAGCGCGCTGGTGTTTGGCGCATTTGTGGCCGGCACCGGACACTTGTCTCCAGGCTTAGTCTGGTTGGCAGGATTTTTTGCAGTCGTTTTGGGCGATAATATTGGCTACGTTTTGGGACGATACGCCAAGCGGTCGCCCCGTATTCAGGGCTGGCTCAAGAAAGCTGGCATAAAAGAATCTGACCCACCACCGCGTACCAAGTACCTGGTCTTTTATCAATTTTTGGTAGTCACTCGTGCGCCCATGCCCATATTTTTGGGCCTTAAAAAAATGTCGTTTGGTAGCTGGATAGTTCTGAACATAGTGGCATCGGTTATGTTTGTGAGCGCATTTTTTGCGGCCGGCTATGTGGGCGGCCGGGTCATTGGCAGCCTGGACAAAACGCAGCACTTTGTAAAACTTTTGGAGCGCGGATTAATTATTTTTGGAATTGCAATTGTAGTTGGCTTTACGATTCGTTGGTATCTGCAGCGCCGTCAGCGGCAGCCATCCGATTCAGAATTGCCTGATCAAAAGAGCTAATTTCAAACACAATACCGGCCACGGCGGTAAAGTCCGCGGGCTTCTGCGTGCGGTGCTCGTTACAAACAAGCCAGCTTGTTTGTAACTCCGCTCCTCCTCCGCCGAACCTTCAGTTGGTATCCCCGTCCTGCAAGAATAAAAGGTGTATCAGCGATACACCTTTTATTCTTGGCGGAGAGACAGGGATTCGAACCCTGGGTGACGTTGCCGCCACACACGCGTTCCAGGCGTGCCCCTTCAACCACTCGGGCACCTCTCCGCGCCAGCTCTAGTATACCTCATTTAGAAAGATGTGCGCTTTATGTGCAAAAATGACACATAAAACACACACGATGGACATGTGCTGCAGGCTAAAAGCAAGAGAATGTAAGAATCACCCTTGTAAATTACCAAAAACAGAGGTAAAATGCCTAGCAAGAATGGCCTTAATTGAACTCAAAGACGTCAGCAAACTGTACGGCTTCGGCGATGCTACTACCCTGGCATTAGACGAAGTCTCTGTCAGCATTGAAAAAGGCGAATTTATTGCCATCATGGGCGCCAGTGGCTGTGGCAAGTCCACACTTATGAACGTTATGGGCCTCTTGGACCGGCCCACCAACGGCACCTACACGCTCAGCGGCAAGCGGGTGGATCGGCTGCGGCCGACTCGGGCGGCTAAGCTCCGCCGCGACACTTTGGGCTTTATCTTCCAGAACTTTAACCTTTTGCCCAAGCTAACCGTTATAGAAAACGTGGCCCTGCCGCTCAGCTACACCAACATGTCCACCACGCGCAGGCTCAAAACTGCTAGCAGCATGCTGGAGCGCGTAGGCATGCAAAGCCGCGAATATTTCCTGCCCAGCCAGCTCAGTGGCGGCCAAATCCAGTGCGCCGCGATTGCGCGGGCGCTGGTTAACAATCCATCGGTTGTTTTGGCGGATGAGCCTACCGGTAATCTTGACAGCGCTGGCAGCCGGCTGATTATGGAGCTGTTAAGCGAGCTTCACAAAGTAGGCAACACCATTATTTTTGTAACACACAACCCAGAGCTGACCCGCTACGCAACGCGTGTCATTTACATGCACGACGGCCAGATTATCCAGGACGAGCAAACAGAGATAGGCCAAGTAGCCAAGACTGCAAAGGCGCAGCTGTATAGCCGTGGCCGTTTGTCAGAAGAGGACGATATGGCTGGTGTTTCTACGCTTATGAAGGCCTTTCCCACCGCAGAGCAAGCCAAACCGGTCGCCAAGAAGCGTGGCCGCAGAGGAGGCAAAAAGAAATGAGAGCCGTAGGTAACGTAACTGCCGCGCTTAAGATTATGCGCTCCAGCCGCACGCGCAGCCTCTTCACCATGCTTGGAGTAATTATTGCCGTGGCCGCTGTAACAACCGTGGTGAGCATTGGCGATGGCGTCAAGCAAAGCATTTTGCTGCAGGCCAACAAATCGGCCAAAAATGTCTTAACCATCCGGCCGGCCAGTCTGTCCGATACATCCGATGGTCTTAACAAAATTAACGGCGGCGGCTCAATTGGCGTTCTGACTGCAGAAGATTTAAAAACCGTGGCCAAGCAGCCGCACGTTACTAGTGCTGTGTCATTGAGTGTGGCGGGCAACACGGCCCAAGGTGATTATGAGTACAAGGGGCCAGTTGTGTCGGTGGATGGCGATTTGCCTGCAGTTGTTAACTACTCCGTGGCCTACGGTGCTTTCTTTGCTGATACCGATGCCGCCAACAACGTGGCTGTACTGGGCGCCAAGGCAGCCTCTGCCCTCTACAACGCTAATGTTCCATTGGGCCACGGCCTGACCATAAATGGACAGGAATTTATTATTGGTGGCATTTTAAACTCGGTGCCGGTAGCGCCCTTAAGCGGCGGCTTTGACGCTAACAACACCATCTTTATCCCTAAGAGCGCGGCCGCAAGTGTGGCTCCCGCCGGCGCTGTTATTTATCAAATTTTGGCAAAAATAGACGATGCTAAAAATGTAGAATCTACCGCTAAAAAAATGCAGTCCAATCTGTCTAAAGAGCACGGTGGCCAAGAAATGATTAAAGTTCTAACGCCATCAGAACTGGCAACTAAGCAGACAGTAACACTGGGTTTGCTGGCCAAGTTAACAGTGGCGGCAGCGGCCATTACACTACTGGTCAGCGGCATCGGCATAATGAATGTTATGTTGGTTTCTGTCAGTGAGCGCATGCATGAAATTGGCATTAGAAAAGCCGTGGGCGCCACAAATCGGCAAATCCTAGGACAGTTTATTACAGAGGCCGTAATGCTCAGTGTTATTGGAAGTATTTTGGGTGTTATTTTGGCCGCTTTTGCCTGCTTCCTGCTGGGTGTATTTACCGATTTACATCCGCATTTTAACTGGGCAGCCGCCGGTCTCAGCTGTTTGGCGGCTTGTGGTTTGGGTATTTTGTTTGGCGTTATTCCGGCCGCTCGGGCTGCTCGCAAAGACCCAATTACGGCGCTACGCAGTCAGTAAAGCCCAGATAGCGGCCACACCGGACACTAACATAACGGCAAATGTTACCCAGCCAATAATGGTGGCCATGGTGCGATTGCGCCACCGGCCCATAATGGCTTTACTGGAACCCATTTTTACAATGAAGAACAGCACAATTGGGGCGACTAGGCCGTTGCCCACAGCAGAGTAAATCAGGGCTTTAATAGGGTCAAGTCCAATAAAATTAAGGCCCAAGCCAACCAGCATAGAAATAATAATTACCCCATAGAATGCGTATGCTTGACGCAGCGGCTGATGCAGCCCACTCTTCCATTTGAGCGACTCAGCAATGGCGTAGCTAGACGACCCGGCCAGCACGGGAATTGCCAACAAGCCAACGCCCACAATGCCAATGGTAAAGAGCAGATACGTGGCCTCGCCGGCAAAGGGCCGCAGTGCCTCCGCTGCCTGTGCGGCCGATGTTATGTTGGTAATACCCTGCGTGTGCAGTACACCACCACACGCCGCCACAATAAAGAAGAACGACAAGTTGCTCAAGAACATGCCGCTCCAGATATCGATTCGCATACGTTTCATGGCATCCGGATGTGTGGCTACGCGGCGCTGCCGCAGCGTTATTTTGCCCTCTTCGATTTGCTCCTCCACCTCTTGCGATGTCTGCCAAAAGAACAGATACGGTGATATAGTGGTGCCCAAAATCGCACAAATCAGCAGCAGTGATTCTTTAGTAAAATGCAGGTTTGGCGTGACGGTGCTGCGCAAAATCTCTCCCCAGTTTAGGTGGGCCAAAAGTGCCGATATTACGTAGCTCAAGAGCACCAGCGCCAGCCATTTTAGATAACGGGCGTACTTAGCATACGGTGTAAAAATTTGCATGAGCAAGCTGAGGGCGGCAAATCCAACGACCAACGACCAGAACGGCACATTGGGCGCTAGGAGCTGCACCGCCTTAGCAATAGCGCCTAAATCGGCGCCCAGGTTAAAGGTGTTGGCCGCAAACAACATCAGGGTTACGACACGTAAAACCCGGTTAGAAAAATGGAGCCTAATGTTGGCAGCCAGGCCGCGGCCCGTCACCATACCAATGCGAGCGCACATCTCTTGCACCACGGCCATAAGCGGCAAAGTTATGGGCGCCAGCCAAAGATAGCTATAGCCAAACTGGGCGCCGGTTTGACTGTAGGTGGCCACGCCAGAGGGGTCATCATCGGCTGCGCCGGTAGTTAAGCCGGGCCCAAGCGCGTGCCAGTAATCTTTGGTTTTCTTGACCACATTAACGCCGCCCGGAATACGATTGTTAACGGCGGTCGCTGTTGCTCCGGTAGCGGTAATGGTTTTATCTAGCAGAACGGCCGGGGCTTCAACGGCAAGTTGGGTCAGATTTTTCTGCTTTTTCATAACGCTTATGGCAATTGTAGCACATCGCCCTAATGGCTCAGGCAGCTGCCGGTGCTGACTGTAGTTTGAGTCTGGCCGGTGGATTGCAGGGCCTGCCTTGCGGCAGCTGCGGTCAGGGCATAGCCAACATTGGGATAGGTGCTGGACTGGGCAAAAATTACCCCTACGACTTCCCCGTTGGCTAAGACAATCGGTCCACCAGAGTTGCCGGGCACCACAGCGGCTTTTACAGAGTAGATTTGTCTTATTGATGTACCAGAATTGTAGATGTTTTTGCCGCGTGCGTGAAACATATCTAGAATCGCCGCAGGGTCAGCCGTAAAGCCGCCGCCTCCGGGATAGCCCATGACCGCGACAGGCGTGCCGCTGGCGGCCGTGTTAGCCGCAAACGACACTGGTCGGCCGGCTAAGCCGCTGGTCTTAAGAACGGCAATGTCTGTCTGGGGGTCAAACCAGACAGTTTGGGCTGGGTGGGTACCGGCATCGTCTACCACATAGGGTTTGGTAATGCCGGCCACCACGTGCGCGTTGGTAATAACCAGATTATTGCCCGCTACAAATCCAGAGCCTTCTATGGCGCTGCCGCAGCCTTGACTTTCTATCTTAACAACCGATTTCTGAACCATCGCCACGGCATTTGCCAGCTGGCTAGAAGATGGAATATTAACGTGCGCCGGTGGATTTGGCTCTAGGCCACTAAAGGCCTGCGGAAACAACGATGGGTCCAAAATGTGGCCCAGTCCAGCCAGCAAATTGGGTGGGTTTGGCAAATGCTGGTTTGCAAATCGGATAAGCCGCGACTGCTGAAGCTGCAAGCGGAGGGCTGGCATCGGCAACGCCTGAAGACTGCTAAAAATCAGCCACAAAGAAAGCGCAATCCCCAGCCCCCCGGCTACGGCGCCTAGGCCGGCATCTAGATTTTCTAGCGCTTTTTTGGAACTGATTTGTTTTTTGAGTTTCTGGCTCAACCATTCCGCAAAGGCCAGGCCAAGCACGGCCATACCCAAAGTTGTTCCTAAGGTTATGGCAGATTTTGCCCCTGCAGCGCTGCCAAACTGAACCAGCCAAGGCCTAAGCATAACGCCCAGCAGCAGTCCGCCAAAGAAGCCAATTATAGAGAAGACCTGCTGCACGAGCCCAATTTGTCGACCGCGCAGCAGAGCCAAAATAAGCACCAAAATAAGCAGGGCATCTAACATCATGGCCGGATATCGGCGCTCCCGGAGGGGTAAATGATTAAATCGTCACTATGCTGCTGCCAAGCTGTGAGCACGGGCTGCAAGATGTTCCAGCTGGCTAGGATTTCTTGGTCCGTAGCAAATAACAGATGGTCGCCGCGCAGGGCGTCTAGCAGCACGCGCTCGTAGGCGTCGGGATTGCCTACACCGGAGAACGCATGCTCGTAGGTGAAGTCCATGTTGGTGGTTTCTACTGGTTCTTGTTCTGACAGCCCCGGCTTTTTTACCTCTAGCGACAAACGGATGCCTTCATCCGGCTGCATCCTAAACTGCAGCTGATTACCCCCGCCAAAGTACACGCAAATTTCTGTATGTTTTTGAGCCATAGCTTTGCCAGTAATAACGCGCAGCGGCACGCCTTGCCAATCGTTATCTTGGCTAAACA
The DNA here is from genome assembly GCA_020428025.1 of Candidatus Saccharimonadota bacterium. Lineage (GTDB taxonomy): Bacteria > Patescibacteriota > Saccharimonadia > Saccharimonadales > UBA4665 > JAGQNO01. Next base: position 30,029 of record JAGQNO010000006.1, read on the forward strand.
GCGTCAGCGCGGCATAGGTTTCTGTGGCGGATATATCGTTGTCTACTTCTTTTCTATACGATTCGTACTGGCCGCGGACGGCTTCCACCGGATTGGCCGGCAGGATGCTCTTGAGCAGCTGCAGCTTGGCGTCGTGCACTTGCTGGCTAGACAATTCCGATGGCAAATCAAGCAGCGTCAGGCTCAGCAGCTGCAAGAGGTGGCTCTGAATCAGGTCACGCAGGGCGCCCACGTGCTCATAAAAGCCTACCCGCCCCTCTATGCCAATAGTTTCTGTGGCGGTAATGGTTACACCGGTAATGTGGCGGTAGTTCCAAATCCGATTAAACAGCGGATTGCGCGCCCGGAACGTCAAGATATTCTGGGCCGTCTCCTTGGCTAGATAGTGGTCGATGCGCATAATCTGATCTTCTGTAAAATGCTTGGCCGTTAAATCGATTAAAGCTTGGGCAGACGCTAGGTCCGTGCCAAACGGCTTTTCTACCAAAAGACGCACCGGGCCAGGCCCCTGGTTGAGCCCCTGCTCTCCCAGATAGTTGACTACCTGGCCATAGACTTCCGGCGGGATAGATAGGTAAAAGAGGCGCTGCTCAACCTGTAGCTGCTCCAGGTGGTCTTTAAGTCCGCGGTAGTCTTCTGCTTTGGCGGGGTCCAGTGTTACCATGCTGGGCTGCAAGCTATCTATTACGGCCTGATTCGCAGGTTGGCCGGTGGCGGCTTGGACTGCTTCTGCAATCTCTGTCTTTAATGCCTGCGCATCCATAGGTCGACGACTAGTGCCCACTAAGTACGTTGGCTCTGGCAGCAGACCGTCTTTAGCTAAATTGTAGAGTGACGGCAGTACTTTGCGCCGCGCCAAGTCGCCGGTAATGCCAAAAATGATGAAGACAGAGGGCCTCATTTGTTTAGCTCGTGCCCGCCAAATTCGTTACGCATAGCGGCCAGCAGCTTGGTGCGAAAATCGCGCGCGTCGGCGTTCTGCTGACTGGCAATCCTAACGTCAAACGATGCCTGTATGGCCGGCATAGGTAGACTTAAATCTTTTGCTGTTTCTAGGGTCCAGCGGGCCTCGCCCGATTCCGCCACCAGACCATCTATGCCCTCTAGCTCCGGATTTTTGGTCAGCGCGTTTTGACACAGCTCATTAAGCCAACTGGTAACCACACTATGATGCTGCCAGACCTCTCCGGCTGCAGCTAAATCCAGCCCCTGGTAGGGACCATTTTTAAGGACTTGGTAGCCCTCTGCCAACGATTCCATCATGCCGTATTCAATGGCGTTATGTGTCATTTTTACAAAGTGACCCGCGCCCGCCGGGCCAAAGTAGTGGTAGGCCCCCTCTGGCAGCGCAAGTGTTTTTAGGGCTGGCTCCACCGTTTGGAAATCTGCCGGATTGTCTGCGCCGGCCATCATGCTAAAGCCGTTTTGGTAGCCCCAAACGCCGCCGCTGGTGCCCACGTCCACAAAGCCGTAACCGGCCTGCGCCAGCTTGACCGCCCGCTCTTTAGTTAATCTATAGTCTGAATTGCCACCATCTACCAATAGACTGCCAGCGGGTAAAACCGCAAGCCATTCGTCAATTTGCTGATCCACGATTTCTGCCGGCAGCATCAGCCAGACCACGGCCCGATCACCCTCAAAAGCCGCAAGAACTTCTTGTTTGCTAACTGCGCGGACGGCGCCGTAGCCCACGGCTTCATCAATTTTATCTGTACTGCGGTTGTGCGCAATGGCCGTGTGCTCCGGACTCTCCGCCAATTTGCGCGCAATTTGCATGCCCATGCGCCCCAGGCCGTGAATAGCAATTTTCATACGTTGTTCCCTTCTATACTGTCATTATATACCACCACGCGCGGATGCTGCTTAAGGTACTGCGCCGGCTGCTCACTCAGGCTCAGGTCCTGGTTTTGCAGCGCCTCCAGTTGCGGCTTTTTATCTTGTCCATAAGCAAAGAGCCACAGCTCTTGCACCTGGTCCAAGCCGTTAAAAGTAAGCGTGATTCTATCAAATTGCTCTGTTTGGTAGCTGGTTACTAGCCCCGCTGCCTGGACCGATTCCGTCCCCGGCAAAATGCCCGCAATGTGTCCATCTGTCCCCATGCCCAACTGAGCGATTGAGATATCGGCAGTTTTGAGTAGTTTTTGCAGCTTGGCCTCATAGTCTGCCGCTGCCTGATGCATACTACCTAAGGGATTTTGTAAAATTGGCACTAGTGTTATACCGTCTAGGGGCGTACCGCTGTCCAGCAGCTGCTGCCAGTTTGAATCTGGGTGACCCACCGGCCCGTAGCGTTCATCGACCTGCGCAATCGTCAGATTCTGGGTGCCGTGCAGCTGCCGCAGAATGTCCGCCGTTATGACGATATTGGAGCCACCGCTAATGAGCCACAGCACTTTTTTATTTTGATCTAGCGCGGTTTGCAAATAACTTCTGAGTGCGGCTTCCGAGTCCTGAAGCGTGGCCTGAATGAGCTGCATGTTCCCTCCTATTTATCTCTAGCATACTCTGAGACAATAGGCTTGACCAGCTCACTGCCCAAAGAGTGCGCATAGTTTGACAAACTATGTTATAATGTAAGTATCAAGACAAGAAGCGCCCCGAACGGCTAATTACCTAAGGAAGCTTCTTTTTTTGTATCTTCTTCTGGATATCACTATCGTCTAAGTAGCTAAAGTATGTGCTAGAGATTTCTTTATATAACGATGATCTAAACTTACGGTTGGGAAACAATATTTTCTCAAATCTGTTCTCCTGGATTAAAAAATCTACTAGCATCTTATAATCACCATCGCCAGAGACAAGAATAATTTTCTGAAATGAATCTTTTTGATACAAACGCTTCATTATAGAGAAAATTATGTCTGAATCAACGTTGCCCTTCTTCTTGCCAAGCATAGCGCTATTATGTTGCCTAAACATCAAGACAAAACCCGCTGCCTGAATCGTCTCATAAAGCTGCTCAATTTGCAGACCTTCCTGTACGTAGCCTAAGTAATAATACGCTCGTTCTACATTATATTTTTGCTCAAGATATATTCTAAATCTTGCCAAATCAATATGCCACTTTGGGTTACTTTTTGCGGTACCCATGTAAAGATTCTGACCGTCAATATAGGCGATGTTACCCCTGTTATTCATGTACATAGTATATCAGATTTTAATGCGATTTAGTAGGACACAAGAAACATTTTTGAGAGCTTACTAGAATGCAGTCTATCTCCTATACTTAAATATGCAA
>JAGQNO010000070.1 GCA_020428025.1 Candidatus Saccharimonadota bacterium
TGACGAGTTGCACGGTGTGCGACGCGGTGGTCAGACCGTCGATGCCGTACCGGTAAATAGTGGCGTCGACTCCGTTACCGGTCGCGCCGTTACCGGTGGCCGGGGTGGACCATTGCAGCGGGATGAGTTTTGCGCGGCGGTAACGCACCTTCTCGCCTGCGGCGAGTGCCGAGTCACGCACGAAAAGTACGGCTGTGGCGGTCCCTGCTGGGGCTGTCACCACGGCGGTAACCGGTGACCACTGATCTGCGACGACGGACCCATTGTTCGGGGCGGTAAGTTCGCCCAGGCTTGCCCCGGCCGCGTCGTAGAAACCGGCTGTGACCCTGAAGTTATGAACGGCAGCGGTACCGATCGGCTTGACTTCAACGGTGGCAAGGTACGTGGTCGCGGCGGTTGCAGGGGTGCGCTGGCCGGAGGACGCCGGTGTATACGTGGTTCGACCACCCGCGCCGGTCGAAGTGTGCTCGATCACGTTCTCACCCGATTCGGTGGTGTAGGTGAGGGAGCCGAGCGCGGCCAACCAACCGGCGGTCATATTAGCCGCACCGGACACCGGAGACGAACTAAGCGCGTTGGGAGTAACATCGTTGCCGTCCACTTTTAGAAACGGCACTCCCCCACGGGTGAGCGGCTGGCCTGCACCAATAGCGCCGTTGCGGCGGATGCCGATGATGTCGATCCCGGTACAGGTCAGGGAAATTGTAGCGGTCCCCTCGGTAGTCCACCGGCGACCGGTGGAGGCCACCCCGCACGCTGCGGAGGCGCTGGTGCCGGTCAGGGTCCATCGCGCCTCTTCAGTGGCGAGGGTAATGAGTCCTTCGCCAGTGTCTCCGTAGATGCTGGCAAGAAAGGTGCGGGTCCGGCCCACGAAACCCTTAGTCGCCCATGTAGTGGCTTTTGCGGCGTCGACGGTGCCGCCAATATTGTCCGCCCATACACCGACTGTAATAGAGTCGCCAACGACGACGACTGGCACGCGGGTTGTCGCGGCGTTGGCGAATTTGGCCCGGAATCGGCCTAGACCGGGCGTGGCGTTGAACACGACGGGACCGCCGCCACCGCCAACGGCTATTGTTACGTTACCATTAACATCGGGAATAATGCCATTTACTGAACGGATAAAGGCAGAACCGGCTACCATTCTCTGTTCTGTAATTTTAGCCTCAGCAGCACTACGAACGTCTACACCAGCACCAGTCATTGAACGCAACTCGGCCAATGTTACGGCAGGGTCATCTACGGTTCGTCCAAGTAACGATAAATAGTGTGCTCGCTCCGCAGCAATTGGATCGGGTGATACCATTTTAATCTCCTAAGCATTAAAATAGGGGCCGGGCCGTTTCATACACGACCCGGCCCCTATAGGTTGCCCATCCTAAGGGCGGTCTAACCATCTCTGGTCTTAGCCCTTAATCGACTTTCTCGTAATTGTTTTCTTTGACATTTACGACAAATTCGTCTTCCATGACTATTAATTCCAGAGTAGGGGTGTCCTTGTGGACAAGTAGTTTTTTTATAGTTTTCAGCAGTTATGCCAGTACCTCTAATAACTACATTTTCATGTAATGTAACAGGCTCTAGATGATCTGTATTTACGCATCCCATATTGCGACAAAGATGATCTAGTTGTTTACTATCATTCAACTTCTCTACCATGTGCTGGTATAAATAGCGATGTAAGATACGTACTTTTCCATCTATACTAAAAAAAGCGTATCCTTTTCCATTTTTACTTCGAGCACCTGTCCATTGATAGCACCCCTGTTCAGTTATTTTGATTTTTGATCTAAATCTCTTAACATCCTTATCTGTCCAATGATCGGGAACCTCTATCCATGATACTTTCATGAATAAATGATATCACAGGCAGATAAGGAATGTCAAGAGAATTATGGTCTAACCTTCGGTAATATCCGCTAGGAGACCGTGGGTGTTACGACGATGAGTACCCATCTGAGAGTACTGATACATCGTGGCTTCGTACGCGTCGTAACCGATAACGCGCTGGAACTTAGAACCATCACGATCCATGAACGACCAGTCAGACTCACGGTAGAGAGTAATTTCGTCCTCGTTGATGAAATAGACGCGGTTCTTAGGAGCGTCAATGTCTACAACAAATGGAATGTCTCCCTGATCCGTGGTGAACGCTAGGCCACTAAAGCCACCCTCGAACTTAGTGGTGTTAGTGTACCGTCGCTGCTGGCTGAGAAGGTTGAAGTATGCACGTCGAACACCTAGGTTCGAGAACATAGCAGTAACCTTACCGCCATTAGCGCGAATGTTGTCATTCATAAGGATCATAAGACCCTCAGAGAGAGGACGGT
>JAGQNO010000071.1 GCA_020428025.1 Candidatus Saccharimonadota bacterium
TCGTGACCGTGCCGGTGCCTGTTGATATGTCGTCAATCGTGACCTGCAAAAACGTGGAAACGAAATCCGATACATCTGCTGTGGCCACGCCTGATGCGCTCGCCACCCTTGCCATTGCCCTTGCCATACTGATTACTCCTATCTAAAAACTCGCATCCACCCAATCATTCCCAGCCGGGTGGTTCAATTCGTGCGCCAGCCACTCCGGGCATGTAGGCCCTGCCGGTGCCCATATCGTGCTGCCGTCTGTGCAGGCGTAGGCATCGCCGCACCAGTCGTAGAGCTGGTCGGGGTCGTCTGTCAGTTGCAGGTCAAAGCTGATTGTTTGCCCCTGCCATGTGTAGCTGTGCTGTCCTGCCCCTGCCTCGCAGATTTCGGCTATGCCCGGTGAGAATTGCGAAATGCGCTGGTTGTAGGTGCAGGCCTGCAACGCACACAGGCCGATAAAGCCTAGAATGTGGGCGAGGACGAAGGTGTAGCGGAAGGCTCTCATGTGAAGCGCCTCGGGGCTTGTCCAGCAAGTAAATTCACATCTACAAGCTGGGCATTGCTCGTAGCCGGTGTGCTGCTCACCAGATCGCCGTTCTCATCGTAGACGTTTATCGGTGGCATTATCCTGTATGCCTGCGCCGGTATAGGGTAGATAGGCGTTCCCGTGACATTCCCGGTGCGCTCGCCTTCCTCGTCAAGCTCCCACTGTGTACCCGCCTGCCTACCATCGAGCCACCAAGCACCAACCACGATAAAGTGTCCAGGCCAGCGTTCTGTCAGGTCATCAATCGCCCTCTGCACTCGCGCTTCACCCGGCAGGTATACGCTGAACGTGATATAGGTCTTGCCCCCAAGCGTAGGTGTGGCGAACAGGCCGCTCACCACTTCCTGATCGCTCATCTTGTCGAGGACGTAGTACGTTTTATCGTCCATAGGGCCGGAATACTCGTCGCCCTGCTGCCTGCGGGTGCGGAACTCGTCGCGGGCTTGAGTGCTCATGGCGAGCCAGACGTTTGCTAGGCTCATGGCATATCCCCATCAACAAGGGCCTTGGCCGCAGCAAGGTTACTGGCCCTGTACCGCTTCAAGTTTCGCATCTTGCTAGCACCGCTCGGGCTTCTGAAGATATCCAGGTCGCCGCTCAGCAACGAGCCGTCATAGGTCGCGTTGCTTGACCATGTGCCATCAACATTGATTGCCATAGTACCGGCTGTGGCGTCCCACGCTATTCCCACCTGTGCGGATGTACCAGCAGTCCAAGGCCGTGTGGCGGTATTGGTGCCGTCGCTCAACTGGAAATTCGCGCCAGTGGTAGACAAGAAGCCGTCAAGTATATTGCCTGCAACCTCCTGCACAGTCTCAAGATAGATGCCGCCGCAGGTATCGACCATATTCCCTGTGTCGAAGTCGCCGGTGGCCTCTGTGATTGTTACGGTTGATGCAGCAGTTACTATCGCAGGAGTTCCCCTCACGGCTGCTATGGTCTTGTTCAGGTGCAGCTCGGCGTTGCCTACGATGCAGGAGCCGGTGGCTGCGTTAGATGCAGCCCCCAGTGTAGACCCAGCAGCCGGGTATACGGTAATCCTTGTGCCAGTATTTGTACTATTATTTTGCACACTTCCAATTACTTCCCACCACGAACCGGCATCGTTTGCTTCTGCAGCTACAGTGCCAACAGAGCCTGTCGTATTTGTTGCACCGGTACTGGTGTTAAGCCATATTGAGACGCTTTGGGCTGTGCCACCGGTCAGTTCAAAAACTACAAGTGGAAAGCGTGATACATCAGAATCCTTTTTTACAAACGACCTTACAGTATGTATAGCTGTATCAGCAGAAATAGCTGCTCCGTTTTTTCTTGTAGTTTCATATGCAGCACCATCATCATCCGTCACCGTGGTAGCCGTATTGGGCGCACCGGTCAATCCAACAGCATCCAATGCAGCAACACTAGCCCCTGTCTCAATCCACCCGCCCGTGGCAGAAGTCAAATCATTGGAATACGTCATGCTGTTGGTATACGCCGGCTGGCACTGGAACCACCAGTCGGTCAGGGGGGCGCCCATTTCATCCGTAGCATACGGCACACCACCTACCCAACGAGCGCCGACAATGGGGGCCTCACCAGCACCTATCGTCCTATAGACACCCTGATAGTCAGGCAGCAGCAGGGTAGATGTGTGCGCCCAGGTGGGAGCGCCTTCGCCCTTAATCTGGTCAGTAATGACGCCAGATGAATTGGCGGCCAGTGCGTGCCAGACAAGCTGATTCGCACCGTCCGTACTCTCCCCCAGCCCATACGCAGTCAGGGGGCGGGCC
>JAGQNO010000072.1 GCA_020428025.1 Candidatus Saccharimonadota bacterium
TGACAGCGGCTGAAGCCTATCTGAAGCCCATAAAACACAGTCGGATAATAGTTGTAACACCAATGGCTGACGTGCCGGCGCTGGACAAAATCCACATTATGGCCGATGAAATCCACTGCCTAAACGTAGTGGACGACACTTTTGAAATCAACCACTACTTTGACAAAAACGATGTGCCTGACCACGAAACTATCGTTAAAATTATTGAAAACATAATTCTGCACTGGCAGTAGTAATTTACATTACTGACAACCTCCACAAACGGTGTAGAATGGAGACAGTAAGAGGAATCTAGCAGTGGTAGAACCTGTAGTAGTTTGGCGACAGCTGACAGCCCTAAAGTTTGGTTTTACCAGCTGGAATCGTAAAGAAATCAAGCAGCTGCCTAAGCTTTTGGAGCCGGGCGAACGTATTTTAGAGTGCTTAAACGGCTGGTATGAGAACGGTCTGGCACTTTTGGTGGCCACGGATCGGCGAGTGTTGCTGGTGGATCAGAAAGCCTTTAACTTCTTAAAAGTTGAATCTTTAGAGCTGCATGAGATTGATAAAGTAGACCACGGCCATCACATAATGGGCAGCCGTCTAACCATAAAGACGCAATCGGCCGTACTGCATTTTAGGAGCATGAACCGCCTGCGGCTGCGCCGCTTAATGGATCGGCTGCTGGGTCGATTATTTGAGGTACAACAGTGGCAGCGCGAGCAAGTAGAGGCCAGCCATCAGCACCTGCAGGACGTAAATAAACAACTGCAAGATTACGCCATTGCCCAGCACGAGCAATTACAGCAAGCGCTAAGCGGCACGCCGCCAGCAGCCATGAACCCGCCTAAAGTTGACCACAAATTGGCAGACTATCTATTTGCGCAGCAACTCCTTAAAAAGTACGGCCCGCGAGACGCGCCAGCGCCAATTATTGCCCGGGCCGCCGTGGCAGCTGCGACCAAGGCAGAGGATGCTATTGTTCAGAATGTTTCGCACCCCGCTTACGGTCGGATTAACAACGCAGATTTGTTAGGCGATGCCCGCCTGGAGATATTAGGGCGGGCCAAGGCTACGCCGGTTGGTTTTTAGCGGGAGACGTTAAACTTGAACTCAACCACATCATCCGGCTGCATAACGTAGCCGCGGCCTTCTAGGCGGACGTGGCCGGCGCTGCGCGCCGCGGACAGCGAGCCATCGGCCAGCAGATCTGTGTAGCTTACAATGTCGGCGGCAATGAAGCCGCGCTCAAAATCACCATGGATAACACCGGCGGCCTCTGGAGCGGTGGCGCCCCGGGGGATGGTCCAGGCGCGGACCTCTTTATGGCCGGCGGTTAGGTAACTTTGCAGGCCCAGAGCGTCATACGCGGCATGGATAAGTTTGATGAGGCCGGACTCTTGGACGCCGTAGCTGTCTAGCAGCTCTGCGGACTCCGATGGCTCTAAGGCAGACAGTTCTGCCTCTAGTTGGGCGCAGACAAACAGGGCAGGCGAAGGCTTGACCATATCTGTTAAGCGGGCTTGCAGAGCAGTGTCTGTAAGGCCGGACTCATCCACGTTAAAGAGATAGATGACCGGTTTGGCAGTAAGCAGCTGCAAGCCAGATACGTTTTGGCCGGCGGGCTGGCCGCTGTCTAAGCGTGCGCGAATGGACTGTAAAAGCTCTACTTCTGGGCGCAATTTGGGATTGGCGCGGGACTCTTTTTCTAGTTTGGGGAGGTGTTTGTCTACGGTGGCTAAATCGGCCAAGATGAGCTCTGTGTTAATGACATCTATGTCCCGCCCCGGGTCCGCGGTGGCGTCTACATGCTGCACGTTGGGGTCTGTAAAGGCGCGCACCACGTGCACCACGGCGTTGCACTCACGGATGTTGGCTAGGAATTTATTGCCCAGGCCCTCGCCATCGGCTGCGCCTTTGACCAGGCCGGCAATGTCTACAAAGGTGACCGTGGCGGGCTTAATAGGGGCGCCGCCATACAATTCAGATAACTTGTCTAGGCGGGGGTCCGGCACGGCGGCCAGGGCCGTATTGGGCTCTATGGTGGCAAAGGGGTAATTAGCCGCCAAAATGCCGGCGCCAGTCAGCGCATTAAACAGGGTGGATTTGCCTACGTTGGGCAGACCGACTATACCTA
>JAGQNO010000073.1 GCA_020428025.1 Candidatus Saccharimonadota bacterium
AGCCCCTCTAAGAAGCCAAGTAGTTGATCGCCACTTAAATCGGCAATATCTGCTACCAAATCACCTAATGATGAGGCGAGAATATCTATGGTGTCTTTGTTATCCAGCAGAAATTGGTTAAGCCCTTGAAAATCTTCTTTGAGCGCGTCAAGTATCGGCTCTCCGAACGTCGTTTTAACATCCTCTCCGATTTGCTTTGTTTGGTTCAAAGCCACAGCGGCGGTTTGGCTTAGGGTGTCAAAATCTTGACCCCGTGCCTTTAGTACCTGCTCTAGCCCAACTAACAGCCCCTCTAACTCGCCAAATTCAGACTGAGCCTGTTTAATTGGCTCGATGTCAATTTCAAATCGTTTACGCAGGCTAACCAAGTCGCCTGTAAGTGCCTCTTGTAAAGCGATACGCGCCCCAGCTGCGCCCTGTGCGGGGTCTAAGGTGGCTAACGAGCTTACCAACTCGCCAATCTTGGCGAACTGGTCTAAATCTTCTACTTTTGGCAGAAACGCGGGGGCAAGTTCTGTCAGGTCCACACCCAGGCGGATAGATTCTTGCCGTATCTTGTCGATAGCCGCAAGCCCGGCCGATGCGTCACCGCCCAAAATGCCGGTAATGGATGTGGTGGTAGTTTCTAGTGCCTTAGCGGAGTCAATTGCACCCTTGATAATCTCAGCAAACCCCCGCGCCGCCGCTTGTCCCATGTCTAGCAGTTTGGTTACAACGGCCGTTGTCGCACCGGCTAAGACGCCCATGTTTGCCGCGCTGGATTTAGAGTTTGTCGATACGCGGTTAAACGCACGATCCCCGGTTTCTCCGAGGCGGTTAATTGATTGGTCTATCTTTTCCAGGCTGGCTAATATTTGCCGATCATCCAGCCGTGCCGAAAATTCATAATCAGCCATTTTCTAGGCTCTCCAACATGGCGACGGCTAATTCTGTCTGCTCTTTTAAGCGCATGGCCTCATCAAGCAACGGCCGTTTGTCTTTGACCGCGTTCACCATTAACATGATTTGCCGCATACGGTTTTTCATCGTGTCAATACGCGCTTTTAGTTCGGTAGCAAGCTGTACTTTGGCAATCTCGCCCCGGCTTAATTCCTCAAGCAAACCATAAACGGCCGTTACCTTGTCACTGTTAAAATCAACACCGATGGCACGCTCTGTCAGCCGTGCGTGGTGGTAGATGCTATTAACCAAATCTGTGCTAATCACACTCGCACCGCCTTACGCAGCCCACGCCGCACAGCGTTTCTTGTTTCACGTTCCAATACTGGCAGCGCGTCTTTGTTAATGGCTTCGCTAAATTTGCGAGGCTTAAAACCTGGGTGATTGACTTTACGCAGAAAAACAACACGGCCGTTAGATACGCGCCCAGACCCGCCAAAACGAGCCGGCGCCGCTTTTGTTTTTGCGTCATAGCTTCCATAGCCACCCCACACAAAACGGAGGAATTTGCCGCGTTTTGGGCGTATTACGTGCGGCCGTGCGCCCGTCTTGTCAATGCGGTTCCAGTTGTCAATAACGCGCCGTTTGCCAGTAACGCGAATCCGCACGAACAGCACCTTTTCGCCACTGCCGATTTGGGCCTTGAACCCCGGCTTGCCGCGCCAATTCTTGACCACGTTTTCATAGGCTTTAACCACACGATCCCCGACGCGCTTTAAGCCTACGCGCACTTCATCTCGCACGACCTTATATTGTCGGCTGGCTTTCGGTGGTCGTTTGGTGATTTGAAAAAGTGTGTCAGCCATTAGACAAGTACACCCTTCTTTTCTTTGCGCTGTTTTTCGGCCGTGAGATATGCTAACCAATCATCTAACTTCATAGCCACCACGCGCCGCGCCCGTTCGTCTAGGGGCAATTCTGCCCATTCTGATTCAGTAAATGAACTCTGGTTGATTGCTTGTATCTCCCAGGTGCGAATAGCGTTGTACCCGCCCCCGTCGCTCTCATCACCGCTGGCATCTTTTAGAATCTTTGTCAGTACAGATTCACCGTCAAAGTTGGCTCTGAACGTGTATTCCAGCGACATCGCCAAATCATCTAATGACAACTGAGGCACTAACGCAGCACCCCACAATTGCCTAAAATCCTCTGGTGTGACG
>JAGQNO010000074.1 GCA_020428025.1 Candidatus Saccharimonadota bacterium
CTGACCGCCAGGTTCGCAGTTTTTGGAAGAGGTCTTCATCGTGCACCGCTGCGGCGGCTGGCTTTTCTGGCTCGGCATCGGATGTATGAGCGGCCTGCTCAGCAGATAGCTGTCGCAGCTGACGGTCAAACCCATACATATCCGGATGCAGCTGCAGCGCCTGCTGGTTCCACCCCTGTAGAAACAGTCCATCCAGCCCGCGCAGGCGGCTCAGCGCCACATAGCCCATACCGGGCGTAAAGGCACGGCTCAAATCGATTTCCGCCGCATCTAGACTCATGCCCTGGCTCTTGTGCACGGTAATGGCCCAGGCTAGGCGCAGCGGCAGCTGACTCACCTCTGCCCTAATTTTGCCATCCTCTGACAAAGACCAGGTATGCATGGCCACAGCGATTTCTTTGCCGGAGCGCAGCTCTACCACCGGGTAGCCGCCATTAAAGCCCACCACCACGCCGCGGCTGCCATTGACATAGCCAGCAGCAAAATCATTGGCTACAAACATTACCTCTGCGCCAATTTTAAGTGTCAGCTCCGCCGGAGCCAACACGCTTTTAACCAACTGTTCCACTTTGGCTTTGGCGCCGTGCGTCGCCATCTGGTAGGAGTGTGATTCTGCAGGCAAGGCCCGCAGGTGCCGCTGGTTAATACTGTCTACATCGATGTTATGCGTATAGAGCTTGGTAACCGCCTGGCCGTGCGGCGCGGCTGCGCGGCGCGACTCTAGCAGTTCCAAGTGCATCTGGTCAAAATCGCCGCTGCGCATGGCACTCAGCAGCTGCAGCAGCGGATCGTCCGATGTTTGCCTGTGCTGCTCCGTTAAATAGCAAATAACTGGGGCCAGCTCCTGCCAGGCTTGGCTTAAATGCGCAAAATCAAAAATTTCGCGGCCTGGGCTGACTGGGGGCAGCTGGAATAAATCGCCCACCAGAATAACCTGCAGACCACCAAACGGCTCGTTGGAGCCGCGCAAAAGCTTGGCCGCCTGGTTGACCATGTCTAGCCGTGCGCCGTGCAGCATAGAAACTTCATCAATCACCAGCACATCCGTAGACAAGTACCGTTTGCGCAGCTTGTCATTAGAGGCCAGCCAAACTTGATCGTGCTCAGACAGCGAGTCGCGGATACCCAGCCCGGACCAGGAGTGAATCGTGGTGCCTCCAATATGGGTGGCGGCAATGCCGGTGCTAGCCGTGACGGCCACAGTTAGGCCACGGCCGCGGGCGCGCTGAATAAACTCATTTAAGACGTAGGTCTTGCCCGCCCCTGGCGCGCCCGTTAAGAACGCGCTCTGGCCGGAAAGCATAACTTGGAGTGCTTGGAGTTGCCGCATTAGACCCTGATTGTATCACGCCTGGAGCGTGCTAGTCTGCTTTTGGCTTCTGTGCTTTAGTTGGACCGTTGCGGCGCTTGTGGTCTCGATACGCCAACTCCTTCCGGCGCTCGTCCAGCCGCACCACATAGTCGTCAAACTGTTTGAGCAAGCTGGAGTATTGCCAGTTGGGCGTCATGACGTGGAGCAGTTTTTTCTGCTCTGCCAGGTATTCTACTAGGCCAAAAAAGTCGCCATCGCCAGAGACAATGATGGCCTTACCGTAATTGGGCAGCTCTTTCATGGCGTGTAGCACCAGGTCGGCATCGATGTTGCCTTTTACGGTGACAGGCTCTTCCTTGCCGTCGGCATCGTGCTGCTGAATATCTACGGTGGGCTTGAGCGCAATCAGATAGCCCTGCTCGTGCAGCTGCTCGTACAGTGCCTCATTTTCCGCCATGTAGCCAATAAACATAAAGGCTTTGTCTACGTTGTAATTGTCCTTAAGCCAGATACGGAACTTGCGCCAATCCATCTTAAAGCCGACTTTTTGCGTGCCCAAATTTAGGTTTTGGCTATCTATAAAGGCGTAGTTTGGTTTTTGATTTCTGCGGCGTCTCATTACTCTTAGTATACTCTAAGTCTCTGCTAAAAATCATTTGCACGGTAGCGCGCATGTGTTGTGTGCTTTCTGATTTCCCAAGGCTCTGCAGGTCTGACTCTTGCAATCGTGGCGCTTCAATCGCCCAGCCTTCACTAAGCAAGGCTACATCAT
>JAGQNO010000075.1 GCA_020428025.1 Candidatus Saccharimonadota bacterium
CACGGCCAACCTGCAAATCCTTGGCGCCAACGGTATTTACGCAGATACCGCCCCAGGCTTCACCTTTAGCAACCTAGAACCAGGCGGCGCAGCAGGGCCAGCGCCCGGAAATCACGTATCGCTTAAAAACACCGGCACTACCACACTTGCGCTCAAAATTGCCATGAACGCCACTAGCTACAGTAACCCCCAGCAGGTCAATATCAACAAAGTAACACTTATATTTACCCCTGTTGGCGGCGGCGCAACCTTTACTGCAACATTGGCCACCTTATGCAGTGGTTACAATTCTGGCATCCCAATTCCGCTAAACATGCTCTTGCCGGCCGGACAGACGCAGGACTTTACGGTGCAGGCTCAGCTGGCGGCAGACGCCGTTACATCTACTACTACCGGTTTCACGTTATCTGGCGTGGACTTAATCTTTAGCGGCAATGCAGTTGTTAACTAGTGGGCTTAGGGTTTTTTCTTGGCTAACGTTGGGGGCCGCGCTGCTTTTGTTGGCTGCTGTTGGGCTTTGGTACGCCAGCGGCGGCCGACTCCTTATTGTCCAGTCTAGCAGTATGACTCCAAAATTTTCTCCGGCCGATGTTGTCCTTATCCGTCCGGTTCAGGCGGCCAATATTGTGCCGGGCCAGGTCATAAGCTACTACAATCCAAATAAGCTGGGGCAGATAATCTCTCATAGGGTGGTTAGCAAAGGGCCAAAAAATACCTTTGTAACTAAGGGCGATAATCGGCCAGACAAAGACTTGCCCGTGCCAGAATCCAAGCTAATCGGCAGGGTAGTAGCAGTTGCGCCGGGACTGGGAGGTCTACTACGGCTGCTAAAGTCTGGCTACGGTATCATGACAATGTACCTGCTTTTGAGCGTAGTGTTGTCAATAAATGTCGGCCGATTCATAGCTAGAAACAATCCAAGCTATGAGCTCTATGGCCAATAGGGTTACAATGGGAGGGTGAAAAAGCCAAATGTGGTGGTAATAGGCGGCGGCACTGGTTCGTTTACGCTGCTGTCTAGCCTTAAAGAGCTGCCAATAAATCTTACCGCCATTGTAAGCATGGCGGACGATGGCGGCTCTACCGGCATCCTACGGGATCAGCTTGGCGTTTTGCCTCCGGGCGACATCCGGCAGTGCCTCGTAGCTCTAAGCGATGCCAGCGAAGAGTTACGCGACCTCTTTACATTCCGTTTTCCGTCTGGCAGCGATTTGGCTGGCCACTCCTTTGGAAATATTTTTTTGAGTGCCGTAGAAGCCATGACCACAGACTTCCAGAGCGCAGTTCGCGTTGCGGGGGATATCTTGCGTATTCGCGGTACAGTGCTACCCGCCACCTTGGATGACTCACGGCTCGTCCTTAAGCAGGGCGGCAAAGAAATTGTTGGCCAGCATCTAATAGTCACTACCAAAATCTTGAATCGGCAGCCGGACTTAAGCCTAACCCCAAATGCCAAACTTAATCCAGATGCCCAAAAAGCAATCCAGCAAGCCGACCTAGTGATAATTGCCCCAGGCCTGCTTTACGGATCATTGGCGCCCGCACTATTGGTGAGCGGCATGGGGCAAGCGCTCAAAGATACAGAGGCGCCAATTGTATATGTGGCCAATCTAGCAAACAAGCCGCTACATACCCAGGGTTATGCAGTACACGATTATGCTGCAGAAATTGAGCGCTTTATTGCGCCCGCCACATTAAGCATGGTGGTCTACAATAATGAACCGCCCACGGAGGAGCAGCTCCAAACTTATGTTGCCGCAGAAGAGCTGCCAGTAGAAATACAGCAGACCGCTCTAGATAAGGCAGACTATGTCGCAGTTCCGCTGGCTTGTCTATCCCATGACATCTTACAGCAAGACCCCAACGATACATTGGTGACGCGCACATTCATTAGGCACAACGGGGCAGCCATTGCTGACTGGACTGCCAGCTACCTCCAACTTTAAGCATAAGCTTGACAAAAATCAAAACAATTGCTATGGTAGTGCAGTACCATGCAAAACAAAAAACAAATAGAAATGGTCAAAAAACAGATGCGCCGTACCAAAGGATACCTA
>JAGQNO010000076.1 GCA_020428025.1 Candidatus Saccharimonadota bacterium
GGATGACACCTGACCCGCCTCAGTTGGCCCAGATGCATGCAATTGCTCAGTTGTCTGTACCGGCTCCTGACGATCCATCGGCGCATTGGCAGTCTGGTTTATCGCGATCAAATCAGGCTCAGTCGCAGTTAGAACCGCTGGTTCATCATGGCTGACAGCCTTCTCAATTTCTGTCACCTGCTCTTGTGGCAACGGCTCAGCCTTTGTCTGCACCGTTTCTTCCGGTGCAGGCTGTATAGGTGGCGTATCCGATACCTTCTCTTCGACGACCTCATCAACTTTAGCGACCTCTTCTGCTGCGTTACCTAAAGTTGTCTGCTCACTGGCACCGGCGTCGGCAAGCATGCCCAGATTGACTTCCACACCATAACGTCCAGCCGCCTGCACACCAGGCGAACTAGTAATATTCGTTAACAGAGCTAAAGCAGCATGCAACAGCACCGCCACAACAAAGGCTGCAAACCAATGAGGCCAGCGCATCATGTTGGCTGCACCTGCTGTGTCACCAACACCAACTTGCTAATGCCAGAGGCATGAACAGCACGCAATATCTGCCGTAGCTCACCAACCGGGTAGGCGGCATCCACTTTTACCTGCATCTCAAGCGCCTCACTCTCTAACGCCTGATAAACCGGCCTCGCTTCTCTTGCCTGACGAATACTCTGCGGCAATTGCTCTACCTTTAGCAGCATATTATTCAATAAAATACGGCCGTTTTTCGTAATCACCAACTGCAATGGCGCTTCGTCTAGCGAGGCTTCTGTTGCTGATTGAATAGGGTCCAACAGCTCACCGTCCTGCTGACTGATCTGTCCCGCTACCATAAAAAATATCAGCATCAGAAAAACCACATTAATCAAAGGGACCAGATTGTCATCCTCGTCCAGCTTTGAAGAACTAACCGCTGCGGCAAATCTCATTGGCTCCCCCCTGCAGGTTGGGTATCGTTGCGCGCAGACAACACGCCTGCAAGCGATACTTTGCGTGCGCCTGCCACCTTTAACTTATCAACCAGCGTCACCAGCGCCTGAGCCGGAACAGTCGCGGCAGCATCAACAACGTAGGTTGCATCCCGAGCCGCTGATGCAAACAATCCCTTGGATAAAGCAGACCAGTGCATAGCTAGCCCATCAATTGTCAATTGCCCGGTACTATCCGCGAGGTATACACGTCGAATAACATTTTCTTTGCTTGGGGCCGCCTTTGCGAAAGAGGCATCAATGGCCCCCCAACGTATAAAACTGGATGACAGCATAAAAAACAGCAACAAAATAAACACGACATCAATTAAAGGGGTCAGGCTAATCGCTCTGCGTTTACCAACCACCAGCTTATTAAGCTGCACAAGCTACCACCTCAGTGTCTTTCTCTGCCACGACAGCCGGTACAGTATCCCGTACACCGTACTGGGTAAAAACCCTCGTTACGGCGTCATTCATATGATGCGCCACGCGATCTGTTTTTCGCTCAAGCCAGCTATGTACCGCCACGACAGGAATCGCAACGGCCAAACCAACGGCAGTCGTCAGCAATGCCTGCCAGATACCGCCAGACAAAACCGTAGGGTCAACTTGCCGGCCCGCTGCCTCCATTTGCTGGAAGGCGACGATCATACCCAACACGGTTCCCAGCAAGCCCAATAACGGGCTGAGCGTAGCAATTACCTCCAGTGGCCTTAAGAAAGCGCGCAGTTCGTGCAATCTGCCTAACGCATAACGCTCCAGCTCTTCCTTTAATGAAGCTTCCGCTGCTTGCCTGCCATTCTTCGCCGCAACAGAATTGCCCACCGCTACGGTCTCCTGCTCATGCATTCCTCGCATGGCTTTAAGCACCAGCGCCGACACCGGTCGCTGCGGCAGCAACGCGTTCATCGCCAGGTCTGGCTCAGCGCGCTGCCAGTGCGCCAAGCTTAGGGTGACATCACGCAACGCTTCTGGTCTCAGCCGGGCAAACTGCCACATTTTTAACAGCACGATGGTA
>JAGQNO010000077.1 GCA_020428025.1 Candidatus Saccharimonadota bacterium
CGCTGCTGTCGATGGTGTTAGCCATTGGGCTGGTAGTAGATGACGCTATTATCATGGTAGAAAACGTGCACCGACATATCGAGGCCGGAGAGTCGCGCTTTGATGCGGCTATTAATGGCGCTCGAGAAATGGCGACACCTATCATTGCCATGACTACAACCTTAGTTGCCGTATATGCGCCTATCGGTTTTATGGGAGGCTTGGTCGGTTCTCTATTTACTGAGTTTGCCTTCACACTGGCAGGTACTGTTGTTATCTCGGGAGTCGTCGCCTTAACGCTTTCACCTATGCTTTCCGGCATGGTGCTTAAACCTCATGGTAACCCTGGCCGCTTCGAAGTCTTGGTGGAGAAAACCTTTAACGGCTTGTCTAATGCGTATAAAAGTCTACTTAGTCGCATGATGCAGACTATTTCGGTTGTGATTTTCTTCGCTGCAGTAGTGTTGGCATCGATCTATTTTATGGTGGCTATGAGCCAGAACGAGCTGGCGCCAACGGAAGATCAGGGCATTCTGTTCTATCAGGGTCTAGGAGCACAGACCGCAACCTTGGATTACCTGCAAGAACATGGCAACGAAATTCAGGAACGTATGACCACGGTGCCAGGCTACTACGAAGATTTTATGATTATCGGTCTGACCGCCCCCAACGCCGTATTTGGTGGTTACAAGATGGCACCCTGGAGCGAGCGCAGCGTCAGCCAATTCCAAGCCCAGCCTCTTTTGCAGCAAGAATTGTCCAAGGTTACCGGCCTACAAACGGCAGTATTCCCACGGCCTTCGTTGCCAGGCTCTGGCGGTGGTTTTCCATTTCAATTCGTACTCACCACGGGGGAAAGTTATGAACGCCTGAACGCCGCTGCAGATGAGTTACTCGGCAAGGCAATGCAAAGTGGTAATTTTATGTTCCTACAGAAATCTATCGACTTCGATCGACCTGTTACCCGCATACTTGTTGATCGTGATCGAGTGGCGGATTTGGGCTTGTCTATGCAGGATGTAGGCGGCGCTATGTCCAGTATGCTGGGTGGTGGCTATATCAATCGCTTCAACATGCAAGGCCGGTCCTATCAGGTAATTCCGCAGGTTGAGCAAGATTTCCGCCTTGATGAACAAGCGCTCAATGACTACCGTATCCGCGCTGATAACGGTGAATTAGTACCGCTAGGTAGCGTTATCACCTTTGAACATGGCGTGGAACCTTCGCAGCGTACGCAGTTTAATCAGCTCAATTCACTTAAATTGCAGGGCGTGGTTGCCCCCGGCGTAGCCGCTGGGGATGCTATGACCTTTATGCAGAAAACAGCCACCGAGACACTGCCACAAGGATTCAGCTACGATTACACCGGTGCAACCCGCCAATTAGCGTCCCAAGGCAATGCGCTCATGGTCACATTTTTCCTGTCTCTGCTGGTAATATATCTCGTGTTGGCGGCTCAGTTTGAAAGCTGGCGTGATCCTTTCATTATTTTGGTTTCAGTACCCATGTCGGTGGCCGGAGCCATGGCGTTTATCGTGCTCGGTTTTGCCACAATGAACATCTATACCCAAGTGGGTTTGATTACGCTGATCGGGGTAGTGGCCAAGAACGGCATTCTGATTGTGGAGTTTGCCAATGAATTGCAGAAACGACAGGGGCTGAGCAAGCGCGAAGCCGTAGTCAACGCCGCTGCCATCCGGTTGCGTCCCATCATCATGACCTCTCTGGCGTTGATTTTTGCGATGGTGCCGCTGTTGATAGCCGCAGGTCCCGGTGCCGAAAGTCGTTTCGCCATAGGCTTAACCATTGCCACGGGGTTGGGCATAGGCACACTGTTTACCGTGTTTGTTCTACCAGCGTTCTATATTCTTCTGGGCAGACAGCATAACCAGGATAAGGACATTCCAGACGAGGTAGATGAAGGCTTGGCACAGCACTAAAAACATGGATTTTCGAGATCGATAATCTACGCCAAAAACGCCCGGCC
>JAGQNO010000078.1 GCA_020428025.1 Candidatus Saccharimonadota bacterium
CTGCCCTGTAGCCGTACGGCTCTTCTACGATTTTTATATCCTAATCAGCCCCGGCTCTTTATTCTTAGGATTAATACAGTGTTCGCAAAACGTTCAATTCGCACACTTTACATGTTGGCTGGCTTGACCAGGTGGTCTGGGTCAACCATAATCAGTTCTTGTGCCCTACTGGCAGGGTTATAGCCAAAAACAAATTGCTCACGATGGTTGTCTTCCCAGTGACCTGCGGACGGGTTAGATTGCTTCCAGCGTTCGTAACCAAGCCACGATTGGTGTAATGAAGCATGATCGGTTAGCTGTGTGGGCTGAATATTATCAACCTGAGCCACCAGTGCGTATCCCTGAGGTATCTCTTTATGCTGCAAACTTAAGCGGCGCACATTATCACGCAAAACATCCGGGGGTAGTAGTGCCATAGCACAGTTATAGTTAACAAGCACGCCGCCAAAGTACCGAGCTCCCTTACGTAAAATATCTTTGGATTCGCCAAGGAAATCAATGAGCGGCAGCCTATTCCACTTGTCAATATTCCCTGTTTGGATGCGTCGGACAAAAGTAGGCTCTGTGACATCAGAGGTGTTAATCAGAATCTCTGACTTTGTCCAAGCTACTTCGCTTGGATCGTATTCTGCTAACAAGCGAGCAGGGTGCCGCAAAAGGTTGGCCACGGTCTCTCTCCTACTCGGCCAGCTGGTACGTAGCCTTGGCGACGCGCTGGAATTGCTGCTTGCCCTGGAGGTTCAAAAGGATGGTGGTTTCTTTGACAAAGCGGCTCTTTAGGACGCGCTTAACGATTTCGTCGCGGTGGAGTGGTTCGCCGGCTTCGCGCAGGACTTCAGAGATGATGTCTGCCACGGTGCCTTTAACGTAGCCCCACTCTTTGAGGGCGTAGATGCCGCGGCCGATTAGGACAAAGCGCTTGTCTTTAATAAGCTCGTTGTGGATAGCTTGGGTGGTGACGTCTTTGCGCTTGAAATCGCTGTCCTTAATTGCTTTGGCGATGTCGTTAAAGTGCATGTGCTTGCCGTTTTCTTTAAGGATAACGTAGATTTTGTCGCGGATGTTCTTAGGGTTGACCATGGGCCACTTTACCAGGCCCCAGCGGCCGTTGAGGGTGGCTAGGTTCTTAGAGGTGGTAGCTAGGGCTTCTGCGCCAGCCACGTCCTCTAGGCCGGCTGCTGCGGCGATGGCTTTAATATCCTTGGGTTCACCCAGTTTTTTGACGGTGTCTACTAGGCTGTTGACGGCGCTTTTAAGTTTCTTTTCATCGCGGCCGGCGGTCAGGGCGACGCTGCCGTAGAAATGATCATCCTCTGGCAGGACCAGCAGGTCTGGGCAGAGCTGGCTCAAGAAAGACAGGCGCGATTGCTCTTCCCGCCCTGGCTTGGCGGTGAGTTCATTAGACAAAACAGTAACGCGGGCGGCGCCACCGTGCTTTTCTAGGTAGTTAGCAACAGTGGTCTGGAAATCTGCTAACTGAGGTAGACCGCCCTGCCCGGCTGAAGTCTTAAGGCGGGTAACCACGGATTTTTCTAGCTGACGGACGCGCTCGCGGGTGATGCCTAATAGCTCCCCGATTTGCTCAAGGGTTTCTTTGCGGTCAAACAGGCCAAAACGGCGAGCAACAATTTCTCTTTCCCGCTCACGGTCTATGGTCTCTAAAACGGCCTTGACTAGGGCCTCTGTCTGTAATTTGGCGTCTTTTGGCTTGGCGGCTGGTACTTGGTCAGTCATTAAATATTCCTACTTATCCGCTCCACGCCGGCGGTTGATTTATTAGTATTATAGAACTTTAATTTTTAATTGTCAAACGTATTGTCTGCTACGCTTATTGTAGCACATGTGTGACGATTCTGCTGGTTTATTGTTGTAGAATCTAAAACTGCTTATGCTGGTGCTGTTCTGGCGGTCGCCTGGCATGTAGTAGGTGTGCGTTTTATATGTGTTTTTAGCACACG
>JAGQNO010000079.1 GCA_020428025.1 Candidatus Saccharimonadota bacterium
AACGTCCCCGGCGTAGTAGTGGCGCGCGTATCCAAACCGATTAGCTTTGCCGCCAAGCCCCTGACCGCCGCACTGGATTTACCCGCGCTGCCCGCCCCTGTCTTACAGCTGGCCCGCTGGCTGCAGCAGTATTATCCTGCCCCCTTAGGTATGATTACGCAACAGCTCCTGCCAGAAATTTCCAAGCCAGACACCGATTTAGCACCACTCACTTTTACCAAACCGCACACAGCCGATCTGCCGCCGCTGACAGCCCCGCAAATCAACGTCCTGGCAGCCATCAATAAACCGGACACCTACCTCCTGCACGGCGTAACCGGCAGCGGCAAAACCCGCGTCTACGTAGAGCTGGCAGCCCGTGCCTTGGCGGCTGGCCGGTCTAGCCTAATCCTGACGCCAGAGATTAGCCTAACGTCCCAGCTAGCGGAACGCTTCCGCGCTGTCTTTGGCCAGCGCGTTCTAGTCATGCACTCCCAGCAAACAGCCATGGAGCGCCGCCGCGTCTGGCAGCAAATTTTGCTGGCCGCAGAGCCGGTTATTGTGATTGGGCCGCGCAGCATTTTGTTTAGCCCGCTGCGCAGCATTGGGCTAATTGTATTAGATGAAGCCCATGAGCCCGCGTACAAGCAAGAACAAGCTCCACACTACCAGGCCGCCCGCGTAGCCAGCTATTTGCGGGAATTACACGACGCTGAACAAATTTTGGGTTCAGCGTCACCCCTGATAACAGACTATTTTTTGGCTGACCAGCGCGGCAAGCAAATCTTAACCATGGACGCACTTGCGGCCGGGAAACGGCAAGCCCAGGTCCACATTATTGACCTAAAAGACCGCAGCCAGTTCCCGCGCTCGCGTTGGCTGAGTCAGCCGCTCATTAAGGCCATGTCGGAAGCCTTAAGCCAGGGCCAGCAAACGCTACTCTACCTAAACCGACGCGGCACCGCCAGACTGGTCATTTGTGAGTCCTGCGGCTGGCAAGCAGAGTGTCCCACATGCGATTTACCACTCACCTACCACGGGGACACCCATAACCTGCGTTGTCATGTTTGCAACATAACGCAGCCGGCGCCGTCAATTTGCCCGGATTGTAACCAGCCATCGGTCATCTATAAATCCATTGGCACCAAAGCTATTGTCACCGAGGTTCAGAAGCTATTTCCGCAGGCCCGTCTGGCCCGCTTTGACACGGACAACAAACGCGAGGAGCAATTTTCACAACAGTACAATACGGTCAAAGATGGTCGGGTAGATATCTTGATTGGAACACAAATGCTGGCCAAAGGTCTGGACCTACCCCGCCTGAGCGTGGTGGGCGTGCTGGTAGCCGATACCTCCCTGCAGCTACCGGACTACACCGCCGCCGAGCGCACCTACCAGCTGCTGCTGCAGGTCCTGGGCCGCATTGGCCGCGGACATGTGGCTGGACAGGCTTTTGTGCAGACCTACCAGCCAAACAACCCCGCTATAGCCGATGCTGCCACCGCCAACTGGCCAGATTTCTACAAACGCGAGCTTAGTGACAGAAAAGTGTTCAAGTATCCGCCCTACGTGTATCTGTTAAAGCTGTCCATACGGCGGGCTAGCAGCAGCAGCGCCGCCAAGGCTGCGGCGACCTTTGCGACCACACTTCGCGGCGTTGAAGTGGTTGGTCCTGCCCCCGCCCTCCGTGAAAAAGTAGCCGGCAAGTACGTCCAGCAATTGGTCATAAAATCGGCCCAACGCTCCAAACTTTTGGATGTTATTAAGCAATTGCCGGCCGGTTGGTCGTACGATATTGATCCGGCGGACTTGTTGTAAATCGCCCTACCATTTGTGTAAAACGTGTACAAAAGGTAGAGCGCCGTGGCAAAAAAGTTTCATAAAAATCCCACCTCTGTTGTACACTAGAACCAAATGACTAAAGACGACATCAT
>JAGQNO010000007.1 GCA_020428025.1 Candidatus Saccharimonadota bacterium
ATTCTTCTTCCGATGGCGCCTCTACATGCACCCACACTCCCCGCCGACTTTCAGCCAGCTCTTCTAGCCCGACGGCACGCAGGCTCTTGTAGTAATACTTAATCATATGCTTAGTATAACCTATCAGGACATGCCTGAACGATTATAAAAGCTTGAGCAAATCTGCTTCCGTAATTTGCCGCGTGCCGTACTTAGCCGCTTTAGCCAACTTGGCCGCCCCTACATTAGCACCCACGACCAAATAATCAGTATCCTTACCTAGAGACGATTGAAACGTCCCGCCCAACGCCCGGATTTTTTCCGCGGCTTGATCGCGGCTCATAGACTGCAAAGAGCCAGTAATTACAAAATTCTGGCCAGCCAGCGGGCCGCCCACCTGCTCTACCGGCATGGGCCAAACATCGTGCTCCTTGAATTTGGTCAAAAGCTGGGCCGTGGACTCTTCTGCAAAATATTCCACCACGGATTCTGCTACCACATCACCAATGCCGTCCACGCCAGAAAGCTGGTCAATAGTTGCTGTCTGCAGCGCTTCTAGACTGCGGAAGTTGTTGGCTAAATCAATCGCGGTTTGGGTGCCAATATGCCGAATGCCTAGCCCGTAAATAAAGCGGGCCAGCGGCGGCCTGGTCTTGGCCTGAATGGCGGTGACCAGCTTGTTGGCGGAGACATCGGCAAAGCGATCTAGCTGGAGGAGTTGGTCGGCGCGCAGGCCGTAGATATCAGCGGCATCAGAAATATGGCTGGCATCCAGCAGCGCAATAACGTTTTTCTCTCCAAGACCTTCTATGTCTAATGCAGCCTTGGAAGCATAGTGCTCGATTCTCTTCCAAGCGCGGGCTGGACAGTTCACATTAGGGCAACGCCAGGCGGCATCCTCTGCTTTTGCTTTGGCCAGCGACGTGCCGCACTCTGGGCAAACAGAGGGCATCACAAATGGCTTTTCTGAGCCATCGCGCAGGCTCACTAGGGGCTCCACGATTTCTGGAATAATATCACCCGCCTTGTGCACAATTACAGTATCACCCACGCGGATGTCTTTGCGGGCAATTTCTGATTCATTGTGCAGCGTGGCCATTTGCACTGTACTGCCTGCCACCACCACTGGCTCTAACATAGCCACGGGCGTGGCAGATCCAGTGCGGCCTATGCTAATAAAAATGTCCTTAACGCGGGTGGTTGCCTGCTCCGCGGCATACTTGTACGCCACGGCGGCGCGCGGCGCTTTGCCTACCACACCTAGGCGCTCATAGAGGGCGCGATCATCGATTTTTATGACCAAGCCATCCGTGTTATACGGCAGTGAGTGCCGTTTTTCTGACCATTTTTCTATGTATTTAAAGACATCGTCCAGTTTGTCAGTGGTCAAAGTTTTGGTGTTTACCAAAAACCCAAGAGCGTGCATGGCTTTATATTCATAGGTGTTGGACGGCGTTTCTGTAAGGTCCTGACGCTGCAAATCGTAGCCCCTAAAGTGGAGTGGACGGGCCGCCACCAGGCTTGGATCAAGCTGCCTAATTGTGCCGGCGGCCAAGTTGCGCGGATTGGCAAATAGCGGCTGACCAGCGGCGGCGCGCTGCGCGTTGAGTCGTTCAAAATCGGCTTTGTACATAACGATTTCGCCCCGGACTTCCGTGCGGCCCTTTTCTAGCCCGTCAAACGGACGCAGACGCAGCGGCACCGATTCTATGGTGCGGACATTGAGCGTGACGTCCTCGCCGGTAAAGCCATCGCCGCGGGTAACGGCGCGCACGAGCAGTCCATCTTCGTAGATGAGGGCGCAAGCTAAGCCGTCCATTTTTATATCTGCAAAATAATCAAGCTGGGCGTTAGGCGCTAGCTTTTGTAGGCGTGCTACCCAGGCTTTGATTTCATCAAAGTCAAAGACATCATTTAGACTCAGCATGCGCTTAGAGTGCGCAACACTAACAAAACCAGCTGCCGGGGCACCGGCCACGCGCTGCGTGGGCGAATCTGGCGTGATTAAGTCCGGAAACTCAGACTCTAAAACAGATAATTCGTGCTTTAAGCTGTCCGCCGCAGCCTCTGACATTGTGGACTCGTCTAGCACATGATAGTGGTAGCGATAGTCGTTAATGAGCTGGCGCAGTTTAAGAACGCGCGCCGCGGCGTCAGTCTTGTTCATTGGGCAGTAAACCTCTGTACAGGCTAAACAAGTAGGCATGGACAATCACCAGCGCTACCCCGCCTAAAACAAACAATAAAATGTTGGCTAGCACGGGTGTAACCAGTACGGTTGGTATCAGCACAATGGCAGCGGCCAGCAATAACGCCAGTGGCAGAAATAATATTCTTAATACAATCGCCCAGCGCTTGCCGCGTACTAAATCCTTGGCGGATTTTAGAGCGCGCCTAGGGGTCATATCGGCCAACGTCACAATGTAAAGTGCCATTGTGGACGACGCCAGCCAGTAGAAACTAAGGAGCGCCAAAGCCAGCGCTAAAATCCCCGCTACGGTCTGCTGGAACAGATTGACAACAATACCGTTCGTGACCGCAATATTATAGAGCGTCGCGCCAATAACCAGCGGTAACAGCTGGAGGCCAATCAGCGCTAGAACCAGCACAAATGGCACCAGCGGAAACATGCCACGGTAGTAGGCGTCGCGGACGCGGGGGACCCGGCCCGCCAGAAGTTGTCGTACAGTCCAAATAACTGCCAAGCTTAGGATAATTGTTAAAAATAATCCGTAGGCGCCACCGGCTGGCGTACTACTGGCGCCGCTATCGGCAATAAGTTTACTAAAATCGCCCATGATAGCGTCAAAATAACCATGCGACAAACTATTCTGGAGCGCACCAATATTTTGTCCGTTGGCAAGGCTTTGCACAAAGAGCAAATTGAGCAGCAGATACCAGCCAATAATGCCGCTTAGAAGTAACTTATGATGTCCAATTAATCGGAGCGTCTGCCCGCTTATCTTCCAAACAGAAGGAACCACACTAGGCAGAACTGGGTGAGTCGATTTTGGCGCAACAGTTTTTTTGGAGGCAGCTTTTTTTGCCTTTGCCACTACAGCTGTCCTCCCATGGACTCTAGACGAGCAATCCGCTCCGGAATGGGTGGGTGCGTGCTAAATAGGCCGGCAAGCATACCTGGCTTTAGGGGGTTAGCAAAAAATAAGTGCGCTGTAGCGGTGTTTTGTTTTTGCAGTGTCGTGCCATATTCTTCCAGTTTGCGCAGGGCGCTAATTAGGCCGTCTGGGTGACGTGTAGCCATGGCGCTGGAGGCATCTGCTAAATATTCCCGCTGCCTAGAGATTGCCAGCTGAATCATGGTAGCTACCAACGGTGCAACCAACGCGGCCACAATACCGGCAATCATAAAGACGGGGCTGTTATTCTCGCGATCATCGCTTCTGAACCAGGTTGCGCGCAAAATAAAATCGGCAATTAATGAGATGACCGATGTCAGCGCAAAGGCAATCATGGTTACGCGGATGTCGTAGTTTTTAACATGTCCGATTTCATGCGCCAAGACTGCCTCTAGCTCTGAATCGTTCATAATGTCCAAAATACCGCTAGTGGCGCAAACTACAGCGTGCTGCGGGTCACGCCCGGTGGCAAAGGCGTTGGGAGCGGGGTCGTCCATTATGTAGACCTTTGGCATGGGCAAACCTTCTGTAATAGCCAAATTTTCTACCATGCGCCAGAGCCGCGGGTTGTCTGATTTTTGAATTTCCTGAGCGCCATTGACGGCGGTGGCCATGCGTGCGCCTGCAAAGTAGCTAATCAACACATACACCAACGACCCCACCAGTGACCCGTAAAAGATGGTGGGCTGACCGCCAGCGTACATTTTGTCAAAAAGCCACAACAGCCCGCCAATAAAGAGCAGGAATACAATCATGATATAGACGGTCTTGCGCTTATTAGCTGCTATAGCGGAATACATGGGTAGACTCTAGAATTTAACTTCAACAGGGTTAGCAACAGCAGCGTTGGCGGCTTCGTCCAGCTCAAAGTATTTTTTGTCTTCCTTAAAGCCCAACATACTGGCAAAAATGTTGGTTGGGAACACTTTGCGCTTGGTGTTAAAGTCCCGCACGGCGCCGTTATAGAAGCGGCGAGCAGCTTGAATTTTGTCTTCAGTGTCTACCAGCTCTGCCTGCAGCTGCTGGAAGTTCTGGCTAGCCTTAAGGTCTGGGTAGCTTTCTGCGACGGCAAAGAGGCTCTTAAGGGTGCCCTCAAAGGCATTCTCTGCTTTGGCGGTTGCTTCTACGCCCTGAGCGTTTAAAGCGTTTGCACGGGCTGCGGTAACATCTTCTAAGACAGTTTTTTCATGCGCGGCGTAGCCTTTAACAGTGCTAACAAGATTAGGGATTAAATCATACCGACGCTTAAGCTGCACAGTAATATCTGACCATGCTTCTTCTACGCGCTGGTTTAGGCGCACCAGTCCGTTGTACATAACAACGCCGGCCACAACAATGACTGCTAGAACGATTCCAAGTATAACAATGAGTGACATATAGCCTCCTTAGTAAGTACTTTTAGTGTATCATAATCCTTGTGAATATCCGCCAAAAACATCAATCAAAATATAGGTACAGACAACGGACACATAGAAGACGATTCTGGCTCCTAATCCCTCTAATAGCCTACTCTTTGGGGTCGATTTTATGGCCCTGGCATACCATTTCTCCAGAACAAACAAAAAATCAGCTGTCTATAACTACACCGGTAGCCAATTTGCCCTGGCCGGCGTATGGCCAGGCAGCATTTGGCACTGCCAACCCAGACAGAGTTTTAGCCAGCAACGGACCACAAATACCGCTCGCTACAGCCAGCACCACCAAAGTACTGACCGCCCTGGTCATACTCAATAAAAAACCTTTAAAGCCCGGCGCCGACGGTCCGGCCATACCAATCACTGATGCCGATGTGGCAATCTACTACAATTACGTCGCGCAAGATGGCTCGGTTACGCCAGTGATTGCCGGGGCAAGTCTAACCCAGCGCGAGATGCTAGAGGCGCTCTTATTGCCCTCTGCTAATAATGTGGCGGACACCCTGGCAATCTGGGCTTACGGCTCTTTAGCTGGCTATAAATCGGCGGCACAAGAATACCTTAGACAGCACGGTCTTACCCAGACAACAGTTGGCAGCGATGCGAGCGGCTTGGCGCCAGACAGCGTTTCAACCGCCCGCGACTTAGTCAAGCTGGGCGGTCTTGCCATGAAAGAACCGGTTGTCCGTGAAATTGTTGGCAAGAGCCAGGCTACTATCTCTGGTGTTGGCCAAGTATATAACGTCAATAGCCTATTAGGAAAAAATGGCATTATTGGTATAAAAACTGGCAACAACGATCAAAACCCTGGCGCGTTTATGGGTGCCACTACCGTCACTCAAAACGGCAAAACAGCCACTCTCTTAACGGCGATTATGGGCGCGCCATCGTTAGCCCAGGCATTGGCCGACTCAAACAATTTACTGGCTGCTGCCCGGACCACTGTGGCCGACACTGTCATTGTTCGCAAGGGCGATGTACTTGGCAACTACAACCTACCGGCCGGTGGTCGTGTTCAGGCCATTGCCGCAGCAGACCTGCACACCACACTGCTGCGGGGTGATACAGTTACGGTTAACCTGGAACTTGAGCCTATTACGTACACCACTAAATCTTCTGAAAAAGTTGGCACAGCCCGCCTGCCTAAAACAAGCTTGGGCAGCGAGGCAGCGATTGCCATCGTGCTCAAAGACACACCTGTACAGCCCAGTATATTTTGGCGATTAGCCCATCCTCTAGGCCAATAAACTATTTTTTATCACCCTGTTTTTGGAGTTGATAAACCGCAAGGCCTATCAAGAAAATCGCGAGTAGACTCAGCGACAGCCAGGGTAGTACTCGCAACTGATAAAGCACCGCTGCGACTGAGGCATACAAGCCCCAACGAGTTACTAACCTGTTAGAAATCGCCATGCCAAGAAGCATAATAGCGATTTGTTCGCCAATAAACCACCAGCCGTATAGCCCGCCGCCTTGCCCGGCCAGGATCTGCAAGGCTAGCGGCACTGACGCAGTTAGTAACATCAGTAACAGATAACTATAGCCTTCTGATGACTCTCCGCGGCGATACCGCCAATAGGCATACAGCCCGGCCAATGCCGCAAAAACGTGAGTATACACCTGCACATTGTGTATGCCTAGCTGCCACAACAGCCAGACCAGCCCAACAACAACCACAGTGCCCGCAGCTTCCCTGGCGGCTTGTTGTAATCGCCAGGCAGCGTGCAACGTTACCAGACCAGCCACCATGAGCGAGATGGGCATAATCTTTAATGACTGGCCAGATGCAAATGTGAGCGGAGCTACGTACAAAGCCGGTAAACTACCCTGCACAAGTTGTTGCTGGTACGGCAGTGAGGCGGCGTCGGACTTAGCCACCGAGAGATATGCGTACACAGCTAGCGCCAGGATTGAGCTCACTGCAATGTACAGCGCAAACGATGAGATTCCCGGTTCATAGGTTAGCCACAGAGCTCCCTGCATCATCAGTGGTACAGCAAGTAATAGGTCGGGTCGTTTTTCTAAATATTTACCCAAATAATAGACGATAGCTGCCAAGACTACCATAACCACTGCAGCCATCTTATGACTAGCGCGTAGCGCATAGACTAAGCTCGTTGCGGCGGCCACTGAATAGCCAACCACATACACTAAGCTATCGCTATGTAGTCGTGCCTGTAATTCTGTAAGCGCAATTGGCAAGGATGCAATTCTTTTCTGAGCAATTGTTCTAGCAACAATAAACCCAAACGTTGCAACTAGGTAGGCCGCAGCATACCAGTACGGCGTGTTGTGGGGCGCAATGGTCTGCACAACTGCAGCGGGCAGGAAGAACCAGGAAATGCTGCCGATTATGCGACTAATTTCTAATCGTTGCTCCAATACCAACGCAAGGTTCCAGACAAAAGAAATAGCAAGCGCAAGCAGTAGCCAATCCTGACGCTGTGACGCTACAACCACCGGCCAAAAAACAAACAGACTGCTGGCAACGAGCCAAGTTTTTTGCAGACCGTCTTGTTTTTGAAGCCAATAGCACGCGCCCGCAATGGCTACCGCGATCAGCACAATAAGCAGTGAGCCCGTTTTGTCGTTTGTTTGACCGGGCAAATCGAGTGACTGCATACACAGTAGCCAAAATGTAGCCAGTAGACCCCAGCGCCAAACATTTCGCCACTGCTGCGTATCAGGCCCCTTGTGCCTAGCTATACAGAACAGACAGATTTGTAGTGCACAAATTGCAAAAGTTATTAGTAATACCCAGCCAATACTCCAGGGGGGACGAGCTGCATCCCCAGATGCAGTAAACATAGCCGCAATTGTCGCAACTAACCCGTACACATACAGGGGACTGGACTGGAGTCGCCACCAAGCCACGTAGCCAAAAAATGCTGCAGCTACCAGCGCTCCCACCGCCAACCATGGGCTACTCCATGCATACCACACAGCTGCTGCCGTTGACACTGCTGCTACTGTTGTAAATCGGCGCAGGAAATCAGATGGCTTCTGCAGCAATAGAATTGCTAGCTGAGGCACGGCTGCAATCATAAGCGTCCAACCTACATCAGGCAAGTTATGGCTCCACGCGTACACGCCACTTGCCGCACTAGAAAGTAGTGCCACCTGCGCTGCAACTGCGCTGGCTGGCCGGGCTGCAATTTCTCCCCGCCAGGCCTGCAGCACATAGAACAGGGCCGCCAGTAGTAAAGAAATCGCCAGCGGCATATATCCATTTTGAGCACTTAAGTACAGCGACCCAAAGGCAGACAACGGCACTAATATATTGCTGCTCTGCCCCACCGATTCCTCAAGTCGCAAAGATTTGTTCTGCAACAAAGCCCAGGCCTGCACCAACAGCCCTGTAGCTGCTAGACCCCAGGCATAGTAATACAGCGGCGCATGCAGCACAGAAATCCCTGACTCAAATAACGACACAAAGCTGCCAATAAAAACATACTCTAGGAGTGGTGTTTTAAGTCGTGTAACCGCATGGTAGTACAGGCCAAAGCATAGCAAAGATGTCAGCAGCCAGACCAGCTGGGGTCGGCCTTGCAGGCCGTAGGAATAAGCAGCTAGCCCCACGAGCGGAGCCAGCATCATACCCATCCCAACAAACGTCTTGCCCGCTGACGCCAGCTTAGGCTTGTTGCCTATGAGCCAAAATCCGCCCAAATATAGCACCGCCATGGCCACAAAAACCACCGCAACACGCACCAAACCAGATGCGCCAGCAAACGCCACAAAAAGTCCCGCGGCCGCCAAGAACAAAAAAGCTCCAAAATAGAGCAGCAACGTAGCGTTGTCTAGCTGCTTGGCCGCAGGCTTTATCTCTTGGGCAACCTGATACACAGTAGCTGGTGCGGATGCCGTGGCCGCCTTTTCTGTTTGCTGCAAACTGTTTGTTAACTGGGATGGCGCGGGCATGCCCTGCCGCGCTAAATCCGCCAACATGCGCGTTAGCAGCGCTTTCTCCGATTTTGTTTTTGCAAGACGCGCATACCCGGCGATAAAGTCTACCCAGCCCTGGTTGGCATTCTGAGGTGGAGAATTTTGGGCACCCTTGTTAAACAAAGCAATGAGTAGTGTGCCAATCACCAGCAGTAACAGTACAGTCATGCCAAAGGCCCCTTTAAGTTACACTTAATGTAGCATAAGGCCTTTGATAAATACATGATGATTGCCAAAAAAAATCGACCTGTGTTAGGTCGATAGTGGTGCGCACGAGAGGACTTGAACCTCCAAGCCTTGCGGCATATGCACCTCAAGCATACGCGTATACCAATTCCGCCACGTGCGCGTCGAGCCTCTACATTATACCATCTGCTACAGCTGGTGCGTAGTATTGCTCATTCTTTGTATATAAGGTAGAATTGGTTGCACCCGGGTGATTAGCTCAGTTGGCTAGAGCATCTCGTTTACACCGAGAGGGTCGGGGGTTCGAGTCCCTCATCACCCACCAAATCAGGACAAAATTGTACAGACGGGCGCGAAAGCGCCTGTTTTGTTTGGGAAATTATGATTTTGCCGAGCAAAACCCATCATCTAGCATGGGCACATCAGATATCGAGAAGTAGTCCTCTTATTTCAATTTACGTGATATTTGCACGGTCGCCAGCGTCAACGCCACGATACCGATAGCGGCGAGTAGTACAGCAATTGTCGATGAGCTGAGTACATGACCGTCAATAATAGCCTGTAGTCCATAGGTTTCTGCCAGCTGTTCAACCACTTGCGCAGGTTGCCCCTCGCCGACACGCTCGAGTGGCACAGTAACAAATGGTTCGCGCAGTAATACGGCTGCTTGCGCAAACGGCAGAGCGTTCAGTACATTTGCGACACTCGCCGACATTATGCCGAGTGGTACATAGATCCCTGCCATGAAGCCAATGCCTGTGCCGACGATAACACTGAGCGATGTAAATGCCGCGTTACTCTTGATAAAGGTAATCACAAGGCTTGACAACGCAGCAAAGCTAAACGCAATCAGCAAGTATCGTCCGACCGTCTGAATAAGGACTTCGAATGTCGGCACTGGCGCGCCTTGCGTAATAAGATATATCTGAGCTGCGAGATAGACGATAGTTGTAATGATCGCTGCAATGCTCGCAGTTGCCAGCAGATATGACATCACGACTTTCCAGCGTGGCACAGGTGATACGGCAAAATCAGTGAATCGTCGACTCTCGCGGTCAGCCACGAACACACCCAGGGCTGCAAGCCCTGTCGTTATGGTCGTTGTCATCACAATACCAGCGTACACCCATGAATTAAGAAAAAGTGATAGTTTATCATCGTCTACATGAGGCAAGCTGTCTTTGAGGCTCGTTAGCTGCGACGCACCGAGGAACAAGAAAAATAGCAGGAAGATGATGAGCGGGGATAAAAGCGAGAAAAACACTGCGCCTTTATCACGGAAAAACACTTGCATGTGGCGTTTTGTCAGTGCAGCTATCATATTATTTACTCTCCGTTTCTTCGGCCCTGTCGGTCAGCGACAGGAACACATCATCCATATTGCCATGTCGAAACTCAAAGTCGATAATGTCAGCTTCGTATGCTTTAAGTATCTCTAGCGCCGCATGCGGCGATGGGGTGTGGACAATTATCGTATCGTTCGTATTCGTTGCTTTCACTTTTGCTTTGTCAAACTTGGCGAGGAGTGTGCTCGTATTTTTTGCGACAAGCGTCAGTGTATCGGTGGTATACTTGGCGCGCAGTGCTTGCGGCGTGTCGTGCGCAACAATAACACCTTTGCTTATAACGTAGACATCATCGGCGCGTTCAGCTTCTTCCATGTAATGGGTCGTCAAGAATACTGTCAGTCCGGTCGTTACCTGCAAGTCCATAATTGTTTTCCAGACATCTTCACGGCTCTTTGGGTCAAGTCCTGTTGTTGGCTCATCAAGAAATAATAGTTCTGGCTTGTGTACAAGTGCGCGAGCAATGTCGACACGACGACGCTGTCCGCCTGATAACTTGCCATATCTGCGGTCGAGAAAGTCGGTTAGTCCAATGAGTTTTGCGAGCTCGGCAATGCGCTTATCGGTATCTTTTAGTTCATAAAAAGCCGCCCTGAGGCGTAGATTTTCACGCACCGTCAGCAGCGGGTCGAGCAGCGACTGCTGGAACACGACACCGATCGTTTGGCGGATATTTGCGTCATCTTTGCCCAGCTCATATCCCGCGACGCGCGCCGTGCCTGCACTCGGTTGGAGCACTGTTGTTAGCATATTTATCGTTGTGCTTTTGCCTGCACCGTTTGTGCCAAGAAAGGCAAATATAGTACCCTTTCTGACGGTGAGTGAAATATCATTGACGGCAGTAACATCTTTAAATTTTTTCGTTAGTCCCGAGATTGTAATTATAGTTTCTACTGCCATACTGTTTTCCATTGTACTTTATTCTTTTCTTTTTGTGCACTGGCACGCCTCTTGCTGGTGAGAATAGAGCGGCGATAGCTGCTCTTGTGCTATCTGTTGTACTTTCGGTCGTTGTTTGTTTTCTCATTAATTACTAGACATACAGAGCTAGGGCGCGTAGCGCGTCGGCTATGCCGACCAAAGCCGCGTCGCTTCGCTCGTGTCTACAAAAAAAGGCCCACAGGACCTTTTTGCCTCATCACCCACCATTAAGACCTAGTGAAGGTCTTTTTTATTTGCCTCCGCTTTTAGCTCCTCGGCAAATGGTCGTACAGGTGTTCAAGGTTGAACGTACTGCGCAGAAGCGGCTTGACATCATCCATGGAAACGCCAATCTTGACGCCAGGATTCAGCGTGCCATATGGGTCAAAAATCTGTTTTACTTTGCGCAATACATTGTATGCTTCTGTCCCATAGACACGCTCTAGATATGGGGCATGCAGACGGCCATCGCCAGAGGTGCTACCGCCAAGAGCTATGACAAGTTTGACGTACTCATCCAGCATCCTAAAGGCGATTTGGCGGTCTCCCACTTGTGATAAATCCAGCAAAGGTGCTACGGAAACCTGGCCGTCACCGGCATGACCCCAAGCTCCAACGGGTAGTTTGGCTCGCGCAAAAATATCGTATACGCCCTGCAGGAGTTTGGAC
The DNA here is from genome assembly GCA_020428025.1 of Candidatus Saccharimonadota bacterium. GTDB lineage: Bacteria > Patescibacteriota > Saccharimonadia > Saccharimonadales > UBA4665 > JAGQNO01. Next base: position 11,599 of record JAGQNO010000007.1, read on the forward strand.
CAGTTTTCTGGTGGCACAATGGCTGAGCCAAAAAGTGGCAATGCGCGACGCGGTCCATCATTTTGAGTGAGCAGCCAAGTAGAGGCATGTCGCAACTTCCAGAACTGATCTTGTTTGGCGGTCTCTGTCTCTGACACGACGTGCAAAGAATATTTTTCTAAAATCTTTTGAGCATGTTTGAGGCTGCGCTTAAGATGGGTGTCTGCATTATCGTACTCTACCAGCAGTAAAATCGCCGGGAATGGTGGCTGTACAATTCCACCTAATACATTTGGATTTGCTGTCTGTACTTGCGTAAGTAGGTGCTTATCTACAAATTCAATGGCTGCCGGCATGGTACTCTGAGCGCGCAGTTCATGTATGGCGTTCTGCGCAGCTTGCGGACTATCAAAACCAGCCATGAATAGCGTGCTGCCCGGTTCATGCGATTCTGTGTTTAGAACGACTTCCGTGATAATGCCCAACGTACCCTGGCTGCCAATAAAGAGTGGCGATAGGTCAAAGCTACCGTCCTTGCGGCGTATGTCCAATAAATTGTAGCCTGCACTATTGCGTGTGGTTGCCCGCTCTAGACCAGCAATAAGCTCCTTGTTTTCTTCTAGGAGCGTGTCGATTTGCCGATAGATTTCTCCTTCAAACGTGGCCAGGCCTAGTTTTTTATTAAGCTCACGTTTGGTTAAGCGCTCTGTGTTTATGACCTCTCCGTTGGCAAGCACGACTCGCAAACCGCGAACATAAGCGCCCATATCGCCATATTTAAGCGAGTACATGCCCGCCGAATTGTTAGCAACTGCCCCACCAACGCTGGAATACTCAGCACTTGCTGGCGCGACTGGCAGCCAACGTCCGTGAGTTTGCAACGTCTGCTGCAACTTACCAAAGTTAATACCTGGCTCTACAGTGACCGTCCCGGACTTGCTGTCTAGCTCTAGGATTCTATTTTGATGCGCTGGGAAAACGATGGCCAGACCATCCGTGAGCGATGCGCCTGACTGATCGGTCCCGCTGCCACGAGCGGTTAATGGCACAACTCTACCGCGCTCGGCCAGCTGCCAAGTAAAACGTGCAGCCTTGCGCACATCGTGCTCATTTCTGGGATAGATAACTGCTGCGGGCGGCAAGTTAAGCATACTATTATCAGTTGCAAAATACCGACGCGCATCCACGCCGGTCATGACCTCGCCGCTCAGGTGTTCTTGAAGGTAACTCGCAATCTTACTCATTATTTTATGATAGCACAGCTTATGCTTAGACGCCGCCTTGTTTACGGGGACAATTTACCGTACAATATCCCCTGTTAGCCCGCGCGGATGTGGCGGAATGGTAGACGCGCTAGTTTCAGGTACTAGTGTACGCAAGTACGTGGAGGTTCAAGTCCTCTCATCCGCACCAACTAAAAATACCCCACTTTGGGGGTATTTTTAGTTGGTGCAATTTTACAACTCCGCTCGAACGTATTTTGAGCAAAACTGCTGAAAAGTACAAGCCCCGCCGCCTAGAGTGCGCAAGAGCACGCTGCGCCCCACCAGACAACCCTTTGCATATTTTTTGAATTTCCCCCGCTGAGATTTTTTAGGAAATGGTAAAGGGATTTTTCTGGCGGGTGCGCTGTCGCTTTAGCGACTTGGTGGCTATAAGCTCAATACTTTTTCTACTGCCTGTAAATCCTCAAGGCTAGGTAGTGTTATAGTCGCGCCCGCTTCTTGCAACTTTTCTTGGCTGTACGAGCCAGTGGCAACGCCGATCGTTTTTGTGCCCGCGGCATTTCCAGCGGTAATATCAACAGGCGTATCACCAATAACGTACACATCATCACCCTCAAAGCCGCGCTCTCTGGCTCGCTCAATGGCAAGTTTTACTAGCTCTGGTCGCTCGTCTGATTCGCTACCAAATCCGCCAAAGTCAAAATACTTTGCAATCCCCGCAACTTCTAGTTTATCTTTTGCTATGCGCTCAAGATTGCCTGTAACGTTACCGAGTAAAACATTATTGTCGCTGTGTAGTCTTTCCAGCAACCCTGCAACTCCTGGGAGCAGTTTTGGTTTCAGATATGGCTTCAAGCTGTCGTAGTATTCGCCCATAACCTGCAAATGTTCAGACAGCTTTGCTTCTATGTCTGCTTCGGCGATACCAAGACTAGCCAAAACCTCTTTTGTAATTCGGCGGTCAGTCTTGCCGTCAAAGTCAATCATAAAGATAGAGCCATAGATACCAAAAACCTTTTGGTAGGCGACGGCGTGCGCTTCAATGTGTCCGATGGCGCTTGCGGTCAGCGTGCCGTCGATGTCAAAAAGAACGAGTTTGTTCATTTATTTCTCCTAGTTTTGTAATCATTTCTTGCAATAATTCAGGCGTGCAGGCAGCCATAAAATATCTGTCCCAGCCACTTGTTGTTTTGGCGTAGTCTAATGGCTGTCCGTCTATATCTACCAGAGGTGCGCCGCCAGCTTCGGACAATATGACTTCCGACGCTAACGTATCCCATTTGCCAGCCTTTAGATTGGTGTGAATAAATGCGTCCGCCTTACCCTCGGCAATAAGTCCGATTTTTGCGCCGATACTACCCTCGGCGACCGTTGATCCAAAGCCAAGTTTGGCAACTACTTCGTCAACAGGGCGGACATCGCCAGCCAGCACGTGCCGACCAACTAACCGAGAGCCGTCTATTTTGGTTGTGTCTGGTGCTTCTAGCTTTATTGCTTGCCCATTTCTGACAACAAAAGAGCCTTTGCCAGCTTCTCCATAATAGTATTCGCCGCGAAACGGTAGATATACTAGCCCTAACTTCGGCTTGCCAGCCTCAAGCAGACCAATCATGACACTAGATGTGTCCTCGCCGCGTAGATAGCCTTTGGTATCATCCAGCGGGTCAATCATCCAGACCCGACCAGTGTAAGACTCTGGTTGAAGCGGGCTTTCCTCGCTCAAGATTTCGTCATCAGGAAACGCGGCTGCTATTCCGGCGCGCAACAATTCGTCTGACTCTCGGTCTGCTACTGATACTGGGTCAAACTCGTCATTTTTATAATCAACATCAAGCGTAGTCTGGTGGTATTTTTTCAAAACTTCGCCAGCTTGTTTGGCTAATTGTAGAGCTGTTTGTAATTCTGGCGACATTTGGATTTCGTGGGTTCTTTTTTGCTCAACAGATTCTATGCTCATGTATTGATTATATACTGTTGAGCTGCTTATGTGTCGCTTGCGACACATATCGGCTTTGCCGACTAGAGCCACGCCGCCTCTACCGCTTCTGCGGTAGGCACCCCCAAAGTGGGGTATTTTTAGTTGGTTGGTGGCGGGGGGGTAAAAACCTCCTGAGCAAGAGCAGAGCGAAACGAATAAAGTTCTTCCAACGAGCGCGCACAGGTGCTCGCACCAAGCACGGCGCAGCGGAAAAGCCCGCACGGAGTGCGGGCGCTAGTCCTCTAATCCTGCGTAACCCGCGCCGTCCGAATCCGCCAATTCTGAACATCGTTAAATCGATCAGCTCCGTTGTTTATCATGCCGGTTGGCAGTCCGTGTACCGTGCCACGCGTCAGATATAAATAGCGAGGTTGGTATAGGCCTAAGGCCGGCGCATCGTCCTTCCAGGCTTGCAGCAGCGGTGCGTATTTTATGACGCGTAGTTGTGCGTCAAGACGAGTCCGACCGCCGCGCAGTGCGCCATCTGCGGTCGTATTTTTCCATTCAGACAAATTAAGTCGATTTGCTGCCCTAACATCCGCCTGGGAACTATCCCAGTAGGCAAAAACATCGGGGTCCGCGCCAATGGATATGCCGTGCAGCGTCGCATCGTAGCTGTGGCTGGTCAGCGTCGTAGCGTAATCTGTAGCCGATTCTAAGCGTACGTCAATTTGCACACCAAGCCTTGCCCACTGACGCTGCAAGTCCTCCAGAACCCGCTTATACTCTGGGGTGTCCACAGCTACCACGCCAAAACGCAGTTGCTTGCCATCCTTGCGCAGCTTGTTATCTTTGGAATCAAGCTGCCAACCCGCCTCATTAAACAGTTTTTTAGCCTTTTCTGTATCATTAGTGGCTTGGTCGTACTTTGCATCCTGCCCCAGTTGGCCTTTGAGCAGCGGGCCAGTCACCGGGCGTGTAGTATACCCCAGAGAGGCAATAATTGGCGCCGGGTTACTTGCCGCCACCAATGCCTGACGCACCTTAGCATCGCTCAATACACCGCTTGTAGTTTTAAAGAACACATATGTTCCGGCGGTCAGCACCAAGCTATGGGTCTGCTGCTCTTTAATCGGCTTTTTTAATGGCGACGTCAGTCCAGCAGCAGCCGTCAGCTGACCATTGGCAAACGCCTTCTCTAGTGCTGATTCAGATGCGTATGCATGAAGGATAAACTCGCCTAGCTTTGGCTTGCCGCCCGCGTACTTTTCAAATGGCAACAGCCCAATTTGCTCTTCTGCATTAGCTGGATTAGTGCCTGCAACCTCTAGCCCGCGCCACATAAAGGGTCCCGCGCCTATTGGTTTAGCGGTATTAAAATCGCTGGAGCGTAAGTCCGCCATTTTAGTTTTGCCCAAGAGATGCTTTGGTAAAACACCAGTGGTTAAGTTAGTTGGAAACGATGCCAAAGCAGCGGGCAGCACAAAAGTAACACTTTGGGCGTCAGGCGCTGATATTGTTATGCCCTGCCAGCTGGCTTGCAGCGGCGAACGAGCATCCGGGTTTTGCACGGTCTGGAAGGTAAAGAGTACATCCGCGCTAGTAAGCGGCTTACCGTCGTGCCAAGTTAGGCCGGGCTTGAGCGTTAATTTGTAAGTTTTGCCGTCGGCACTTACGGAGTAGCCGTTGGCCAGATTGCCCACCAGTTTGTTCTGATTATCGTACGTTAATAGACCGGCAAAAAGTAAGCGAGACAAGACAGTGTCCGTGTCCGATGTAGCGTAAATTGGGTTGACGTTACTGACGAGCCCCACAACGCCCTCTTCATAAATACCGCCATCAACGGGCTGCAGGCGCTGGAAAAAGCTGTTAAGCTGCCCGATTTGCATAACCATAGCTACTATGAGTAGCGTGGCAAGACTGACCCAAGCAAACATAAATCGACGCACCCCTTTAAGGCGTTCCCATCGTCTATAAAAATTGCGCTCAAAGCTCTTTTCTGCGCTGCTGCTTAGGTCCTGAACTTGCTGGCTTTGCCGCTTGAGCTGCCGCTTGACCAGTCCGGGAATACGTTTAACCACAGCTTATTACCACCCCTTATATTTATTAGGCTAGCGCACCAAGCACCAAAGAAAGCGTAAAAACAATTGCACAGATAATGGTTAGCTGAAAGAGGGTTTTTTCTGTACCACGCCGAGTCAGGTTAACTTCTGCCGCGCCGCCAATGCCGGCGCCCACGCTGGCACCGCGAGTTTGGGTAAAAATAATTAAAACAGTCACTAGAATGGCGCTAATAAATGTTAACCAGTTGTAAAAACTCATGCTTTTTCTCCGTTACGCTCCAAGATGGCGCTTACTAAATAGTTTACCAGACCAATCATAAGGCCCGCAAACATAGCCGCCCAGAAATTGGTAATATGCAGCGGACCATACAACTTGCTTGCCAAATACACCGTGGCCCCATTAATAACCACCATAAATAGACCAAGCGTTACCAGCAGCGCGGGCAAAGAAAACAGCACCAAAATTGGCTTGATGACCATATTAATCAGCGCCAGAAGTAACCCGGCAATAACAATGGCCGACCCCTGCTCCCCATAACTAATACTGTTGCTCAGCAGCCCAGCAGCAATCCAAAGCCCCAAGGAGCACACCAGCCAGCGCAGGCCAAACTTAGCAATAATATTGTCCATATGTGGCTATTTTACCACAGCTTCTGGGGTAGTTTGGCGCTCAAGTTTTTGACACCGTCTTCTGTAATGAGCACATTATCTTCTAGTCGCACGCCGATTCCTTCTTCCGGAATATATATGCCTGGCTCCACCGTGAGCACGTTGCCAACCTGCAGCGGCTGCTGGTAATCGCCAACATCGTGTACGTTTAGGCCTAAGAAATGCGACGTGGCATGGGGGAAGTATTTTCTAACATCGCTACCGCGCTTAATAAGCCCGAGCTGCTTTAGTTCTCCGGCCATAATTGTTGCCACTTTGTTTTCATAGGTCTTCAGTTTTACGCCAGGTTTCAATAGCTTCATGGCTTCTTGCTGCACTCGTTGCACCGCCTGGTAGACATCTTTTTGGCGCTGCGTCGGCTTAGACTGACTAACGGTGCGGGTAATATCGGCCGCGTAGTGATTATACTCCGCGCCCACATCACAAATAATCAGTTGGCCGGGCAGTAGCTTTGCCTGATTAGCCAGGTAATGCAGCGTGCAAGCGTTTTGGCCGCCAGCCACAATCGGCTCAAAACTATGACCTTTGGCGCCTCTAGATCTAAAACCCTCAGCAATTTTGGCCTCTAGTTGGTATTCATGCGTGTATTTTTGTTTAAAAGCCGCCTTTAATGAGGCCGATGTAATATCTATGGCTTTTTGCAGCGCCCTAATCTCTGCGGGCTGCTTGACCATTCTAAGCCGAGCCAGCTCCAGCCGCACATCCTGTAGTTCCAGTTCCGGTAAGTGCCGCTTGAGACGCTCCTGCAGCCGCTGGCGCGATGGATTTGCGTATAGCCCATATTCTTCTATATATGCTGGCGCAGCCGCCACTGTAGCGACGCGGCCAGTTTTCCCGAGTAGTTCATCCAGCCGCTTCCAACCAACAGCCTGGTTAACAATTTCTTTAACGCCAGACTGGTTGGTGAGTTTTTTTAGATCTACTGCGCCGTCAAAAGTGGCTCTCACGCCCTCGCGCAGGGGCACAATTAAAAACTCCCGCGCGCCGTCCATAACCAGCGTAACGTCCGGCTCGTCAATGCCAGTTAAGTACCAAAAGTTGGCATCCTGGGCAAACGGATGCGGGCTGTCTGCCCCGCGCTGCTGCAGACCATTAGCAGTAATCATAATTGGCAGGTCGGCGGGCAGCGCCGCTTTGAGGCGCTCGCGGTTGCCGCGGAAGAAATCGGCGTTGAGTTTTTGCATGCTGCGTAAAGTATAGCAAAAAGGTTACAGCCAAGAATACTTGCAATTTGTGCTAATACGTGTTACTGTAAATCATATGAGTGAATCCGGTAATACCTCTCCCGGGGCATTATTAGCCGAATATGTTGCGCTTGAGTCCCAGGAATCTCAATTATCCCTGCAAGTAGAAGGAGCATCTCCGCTTACAAGGGATTTATTTGAGCAAGCCCTTGCAAATACAACCTCTAGGATTTCTGAGATTACATCTGACCCACGCTTTGCAGAAGAAGTAGAGGCCATTGTTCAGCCTTTTGCCCAGGCAAATGAAGAACTATTGACGCTGGAAGGATTACTGAGTCCAGAGATTATTGCCGTACGCAGGCAAAGCATACAAGAACAAATTGATTCCGACCCAATTGTTAGTGCAGCCCTACGTCTCCGCACGAAGTATGTTGGTAAAAATGCGTTGGCAGAAGAAGTAGATGTTGAGTATATTTCTACTCCTGATCAAACTGAAAGCGTTGTATCTCAAGAAGAGATTGTTAAGCCAAGAAAGAAAGTTACGATGACCTACCAGAACGGTGTTCTTAAGGTAGGCGAGCAAGGGAGGTACTTTAAAACTTCGGGCGCATCACATGAGGGTCAAAGGGACTATACAACTGAACGACTTCGCCTTCTAGAGGTACTGATTGATAAGCCAGATACATGGATGTCTGTCAAAAGCTTGTGGGAAATAGCTTTTCCTGGTACCCCCACGGATGCGGCTGTTCTCCAAAATGCTCGTAGTTGGTTTACCACGTTAACGTATCGCCGCCAGCCAATCGTTGTACATAACGGTAAGAGAAGCAATGGCTCAGCGTACGGCATATTTGGTTTTGATATTACTTTTACCCGCATGCCTGCCTCGGTACATGAACCTACTCGTGTTCCCCTAAAAGCAAGACACACTCCGTCATCTAGAAATACTGTAGAATCAGTTGCCCAACATGAGACATTAGAGCCAAAAATCAAATTTCCGCTTAGCGCATACGAGTGCTTGCTACTTGGGGAGTTTCTTAACACGAACCGTGCCATTTTAACTGAGCTTGATTTGGAACCCGTATCAGAAATGGCCTTGGATTCCCTTAGGTCGTCTGATACAGAAGCAGACAGAGCACTCATGATTAGAGAGTTTGGAACTCTAAAAGCAGCCCGTTTGGCAATCTTTGAAAAAGTGCGGAAATTCTTTAGCGATGAAACATCTGTTCTTAATGTAATTAGCCAGATGTCAGCTAGAGACAACCGTTATAACTTATTCAGCTATTTGATAGACCTCGAAGGCGAAGACCGGTTTAGTCTACTGACAAAACTAGCCAACTCTGAACGCGGACACGACATACAAGTGGATTGCAGCAAATACGGTGGCAGATTGGTTGTTGGTGCCATCCAGAAACCTGAAAAAGGAGCCCCTACACCACAAACCCTTGAAAAAAGTCCTGAAGAACCAGCCCCGATTGAAGAAACCGTTCAGATAGAAAAGCCTGTATTGACTCCTCAAGCAAACAAAGTGAAAGAAAAGGAAGCAGCCTGGAAGAGTTCATTGCGACAGAAAGCCCTTGAGATTATCAAGCAGCTAAAGGATGATCAGTTGTTTTTGCCTGGAGTAATCTCAGCTCGAATAGCTAGCCAAAAAAGCAGCAGCAACAAGCTTGGCACGGTTGAATCAATAGAGAGACTCGCTAAAGCTGGAATACTTAGCACTAGCGGCTTAAATCGTCAGCAAGTTCAGGACGTAGAGCTTTCAGCCTCAACAATGGTTATAAGCCAACTTTTGAATACTAATCGAGCCCTATTTGGCAATAGCCGCCGACGCAAAGAAGCAGTTGCACTTATTGAAGCGTTGGTTACTGAAGCACTCGATTCTAACAACTAGCGGTTAAGCGGAATGTTAAAAACGGTGCCGCTACCCATGTAGTTAGGCATCTTGCCGTCCCATTTGTCGATGGCTTGCTTCTGTAAAACGTCTGGAGTAATAGTGGTCTGAATAAGACGCTGGGCTTCGGCTTGGCCGCGGGCACGGTTAATGTCGGCCTGCGCATCTACGTTGGCTTTTTCTGCGTTGTACTTAGCCTGCTCCGCTTGCTGAGCAGCGACTTGTTTGGCCTCAATTGCACGGGCAAATTCTGGGCTAAAGCTAAAGTTAACAATGTTCAAATCTTCAATCTTAACGCCGTAGGGTTCTAGGCGTTTTTTAATGGCGCTTAGGGCTTCATTTTTAACTTCTGCCCGGCGAGTCAAAAGTTCGCTAGCAGTGTACTTGGCGGTGGCCGCCTTAAAGCTTTCTTGCACCGTGGGTGTCACTACGCGGTCATTGTATTCCATGCCGATGTCCTTAAAAACCTTCAGCGCATCCTGCTGATTCAGCGCGTAGTTCAGCGCCAATGTTGCCTTAACGTCCTGTAAGTCAGCGGTAGCAGCGGTGGTGTCTTGCTGCTCTTTCTGAATCCTGGTATCCATGCGGTACATATTTTCTATGGGCCACGGCAACTTGACCGATATTCCGCTGTGCGCCTCGCGATTTACTTCTCCAAACCGCGTAATAATGCCAATTTCTCCAGCTTGCACGGTCCGCACGCAGCTGGCAAGCAGAAACCAAACCAGTATTGCGCCCGCGCCGTAGAGCGTCCATTTGCGCTGGAATTTAGGCATCCTAAAATCCTGCAAAGTAGAGGGCATTTTTTTGGGCTGCATGTCTCTGGATCTCCTTGTTATATCATCAGCATAGCGCAAGGCTTACTTTGCTGCAATCTGTGCGGCCAATTTTTCCCCCACTACAGCCGCCAGCTCTTGCTCAGACGCCGCCATTACCCCGCGCTGACTACCAAATTCGCGCAGTAATTTGCGCTTAGTAACCGGTCCTATGCCGGGAATATCGTCTAGGCTGGAGTGCGTTTGCCGATTCCTTTTAAGCGTGCTGTGATACGTTACTGCAAAACGGTGGGACTCATCGCGCACCCGCTGCAACAGTTTGACCAGGTTGGTGTTATGCGGCAAGTTAATGAGCACAAAATCTTCTGACTGCGTCATAAACCCGCCCAGTTTGTGCAGCGCTTGTTCGTTAACGATTACATTGCTGAGCGTGGGCGACAGCACAATCTGCTCTTCCCGTTTGGCTAGGCCAATAAACGGCAGCTGGTTTTGGTTTTGCTCGTCGCGCGCTCGGAGCGCTGCGCCCAGCTGGCCTTTACCGCCATCAATTAACACCAACGACGGCAACCCCCAAAGTTTGACATTCTTCTCTGATAAGCGGCGCGTCAGCGTTTCATGCATATTGTAAAAATCGTTGTTGTGGTCGCGCCTAGTCTTGAACTTGCGGTACTGCGCCTTGTCCGATACGCCGTTGGTAAAGACGACCATACTGGCCACCACGTCTGTCCCTTGCATGTGCGATATATCGTACCCCTCTATCCGGCGCGGAAAATCCGGCAGCCCCAAAAGGTCCACCAGCTCATTCAGCGCGTGGTCTTTGGAAATGTCCAAAAATTCTTTGTCGCTAAAAATCACCTGCCGACCCAGCCCGTCCAGCCAGCGCAGCTGGTTGCGGTAATGCGCGGCCTCTTCAAATTGCTGGCTCTTGGCGGCGGCCAGCATGTCCTTTTCTATGTCGCGCCGGATGGCGGTTTTTTTGCCCTGAATAACGGCCATTAACCTTCTAAGGTTGCGCTTATATTCTTCTAGACTTGTGCGGCCGCCCTCTAGTCCCGGATCCAATCCTAAGTGGTAGTGTAAGCTTGGCCGCTTTTGACCCACCACCCGCCGCGTAGCAAACGGAAAAATTTTACGCAAAATCTTGAGTGCTTGCCGCACCGCGCCGGCAGAAAAATACGGGCCAAAATATTTGGCGCCATCGTCCAGCGGCCTTCTAGTTGTAGACACGGTTGGGTAATCTGAATTGTAATCGATTCTTATGTAGGTCAGCGCCTTGTCGTCGCGCAGCAAAATATTGTAGCGCGGCATGTAACGCCTGATCATCTCAGCCTCCAAAAACAGCGCCTCCAGCTCCGACTCCACCACCATCCAATCCGTGTCATGAATCTCTTGGACGAGCGCATCCGTTTTTGGATCTCGCGTGCGCGACTTTTGAAAATACTGCCGCACCCTATTATTGAGCCGTGCGGCTTTGCCCACATAAATAATCTCCCCGCTGGCATCTTTATGGAAGTAGACACCCGGCTCGCGCGGGAGAGTTTTGAGTTTGTTGGTCAGCTCTTGATTCACTAGACCCTATTATACGTTCATATAGTGCCGACGCCTATGCTCCGGAAGCCGCTCCAGCGCGTAGCGCAGCTGCGTCCGCGGCATTTGGTGCGCATGGCGGTCCAGAAAATCAGTCAGCAGCTCCTCATCCACGCGCTTGCCTAGTTCGCGCAGCATCCAGCCCACAGCTTTTTGCAGCAAATCGTGCTTTTCTTGCCAGAGTAATTCTGCGATTTCCAGCGTAGGGCCGGGCTCGCCCTTTTTAAGCCAGGCAAAGGTGCTGACCATAGCCACGCGCTTATGCCACAAATCACCCGAGGCTAGTTGCTGTAGCAAATCGCCGCCATTTGCATAGACATGCGCGCCCACAATGTGTTCGCAGCTGGAATCAATTATGTCCCAGTTGTTTACAAAGCCGTCGTCTAGAGCTTTAAGATAGAGCATTAGGACTTGGTTTGGCTGCTGTGCATATTGACCGTTCAAAATAATAACCGCTGCCAGCCGATGTTCATGGATGGGGCTATGCAGTAATGTTTCTACCTCTTTTAGCGGCAGGTTTTTGAACTGCCTACAGACGGCTCGAATCTGCGGCACCTTTACGCCAATAAATTGGTCGCCCTCACCGTACTCACCAGGTCCAGTTTTAAAAAACCAAGCCGCAGTTTTTGCCTGTGCGGGTGTGGCAAACTGCCTCAGCGCGGTTTTAAGGTCTTGAGCGCTTAGCGCCATTTACGGATTTGCTCCAGTAGCGCGGCAGTGGAGCTATCGGTGGCAGCGTGAGATGAATTATTTGCTAAATCTTCATCCAGGTTTTTAGCCAAAACTTTGCCGAGCTCCACGCCCCACTGGTCAAAACTATTTACGTCCCAAATAACGCTTTGCACAAAAATCTTATGTTCATACAAAGCTATAAGCTGACCCAGCGTATTGGGCGTCAATTTAGGCAAAATTAAGGTATTAGATGGCCGATTTCCCGGAAACGTTTTGTGCGGCACTAAGTCTTCAGGCACACCCTCTGCCCGCACCTCATCTGCCGATTTACCAAACGCCAGTGCCTGCGTTTGGGCCAGTAAATTAGCCGTTAATTTGCGGTGATGCGTGCCCTGCCCGTCCGGGTCGTTGAGACTCT
>JAGQNO010000080.1 GCA_020428025.1 Candidatus Saccharimonadota bacterium
ACGCCATTGAGCTTAAGCCCGGCCGCGGCGCACAGTTAGTGCGTTCTGCTGGCAACGGCGCTCAGCTGATGGCTAAAGAAGAAAACTACGCCCAGGTGCGTCTGCCCAGCGGCGAAGTACGTTTGATTAATGTTGAGTGCACCGCCAGCATCGGCGTGCTTGGCAACGAGCAGCACCAGAACGTTAAAATCGGTAAGGCCGGCCGCAGCCGCCACAAGGGCATTCGCCCAACCGTTCGCGGTGTGGTTATGAACGCCACGGACCACCCCCACGGTGGTGGTGATGGTGGTAGGCACCGCATGGCTAAGGCGCCGCGCACTCCTTGGGGCCAGAAGACGTTGGGCTACAAGACCCGCCGCCGCAAGTCTACTAATAATATGATCGTAAGAAGCCGTCACGCGGCCAAGAGGAAATAAGTATGAGTCGTTCACTTAAGAAAGGGCCGTTCATCGATTTCAAACTTGCTAAGAAGGTGAGCGCACTTGGCAATGATGATCGGACCATCATTAAAACCTGGGCCCGCGCAAGCACTATTAGCCCAGATATGGTTGGCCGCACCATTGCCGTGCACAACGGTAAAGTCCATGTGCCTGTGTTTGTCACAGAAAACATGGTGGGCCACAAATTGGGCGAATTTAGCCCAACCCGCAAATTCCGCAGCCACGGAGGTAAGAAGAAATGAGCGTCGTAGCAATTGCTAAGGGAGTTCGCATGAGCCCCCGCAAAGTTGGTGTTGTTGCCGCCTTGGTACGTGGCCGCACCGTGGAAGATGCCCTAGTTATCCTAGAGCACACCCCACGCCGCGCTGCGTTGCCGGTCATTAAGGCCATTCAGAGTGCCCGCGCCAACGCGGATCACAACCACGGCTACAAGCCAGCCAGCCTAGTTATAGAAGAAATTTCTGTTAGTCACGGCACGCGCCTTAAGCGCTACCGTCCGGCTGCCCATGGCCGCGCTTTGCCATTCCAACGCCGCACCAGCCACATTAGAGTTGTTGTAAACGGCGAGCAGCGCCCAGTTAAAAAGCCTGCAGAAAAGAAGGAGAGCAAATAATATGGGTCAGAAAGTAAACCCCATTAGCATGCGCCTTCAGGTTAATAAGGACTGGCGCAGCAAATGGTTTGTTGGGAAGCGCGAGTTTGCCGACTACCTGAAGGACGACCTAAAGGTTCGCAAGCTGATTACTACCAAATTGGGTAGCCGCGCTGCGATTAACCGCGTGGACATCCAGCGCACCGCCAACCTAGTGACGGTTACCATTTACACCGCTAAAGCCGGTGTAGTGATTGGCCGCGGCGGCGCCGGCGTTACAGAGCTTAAGGACCAGATTGCCGCTATCTACAAGTCGCCAATCCGCGTCAACATTGAAGAAGTTAAGAAGACGGACTTGCACGCTAAATTGGTGGCAGAAAACATTGCTCACCAATTGGAGCGCCGCATGAGCTTCCGCCGCGCTATTAAGTCAGCGTCTGCTGCCACTATGCGCGCCGGTGCCAAGGGCATTCGTATTGAAGTAGCCGGCCGGTTAAACGGCGCAGAAATGTCCCGCCGCGAGAAAGAAACCGCTGGTTCTGTACCGCTGCACACCCTGCGCGCTGACATTGACTACGCCTTGGTGCCAGCACAAACTGCTGCCGGTATCATCGGCGTAAAGGTTTGGATCTACAAGGGGGAAAACTAATATGTTACTTCCTAAACGCACTAAGTTCCGCAAGGTCCGCAAAGGAAAGATTCGCGGCGTAGCTACTGCTGGTAACTACATTGCCTACGGTGAATTTGCACTCCAGGCCCAAGGCCACGAGCGTATCACCAGCCGCCAGATTGAGTCTGCTCGTCAGGCTATGACCCGCTACATTAAGC
>JAGQNO010000081.1 GCA_020428025.1 Candidatus Saccharimonadota bacterium
ACTCGTTCCTGGTGTTGCGCCAAGCATGAGGGCAGCATTGGCAACATTTCCCTGCTCGTTATAGAACTGGTCACGCCAACCTCGTTGCGCGCTAGTAGTCAGCCCCATAATCATGCGCATTCTAAAAGCTGTCCAGCCAAACGCTACATCATCAAAGAGCGCACCAGCAGCGCCCCTCTCTATTCCCGGCTGTCCACCAAATAGCTTATTGGCAATTCTGGAAAATGTTCCACCGCGTCGCCCACCACCGCTTGCCATAGTTGCTAGCGCATCTTGCTCAAGCAAAGAAGCTTGTTGCCCAGCAAGAATGTCACCAGCAAGGTTAAACGGCCCTTGCCTGCCAGAATAAGAAAACACCCCTTGTGCTGTTACAAGCCGTTGCGCCATTTCGGGAGAAAGCGGCTGCCCGCCCTGTGTTTGCTGATAAGCAGCGGCAAGGGTTTGTCGCGCGGCCTCATAAGACTGACCTCCTGGTGCAAAGACCTGTGCTAATTTATCCTGAACAGTAGTGTTTTTAGTGATGGCATCCCGACTGGATTTCATTGCGTCGGTAAGATCACCCATGCTCTTGCGCAACGTATCCAGCGCATTGGCGTTCTGATTGTAGATGCCAGCCGTAGCTGGCATTTCAACTTGCCACTGCTCACCAAGATTTAGCTTGCGAGCGCCAACTGTATCTAAAATACTCTTGTTGATCTTCTCTCTTGCAGCTATCTGGCTGGACACCGACATGCGGGAAAGCTGCTCTTCTGTAGGCCGGTTAGCAACAGCGGCCCATTGCGAGTAGACTTGCCCCTCTGACGCGTCATGCACACGATAGGCTGTAGTAGGATCAGTGTTGCGCAGTGCAGCTTCCTCAAAAGCACCAACGATTGCGCTGCGCCCAAAGACCTTCCAGCTATCCTGATTTTGTATTGCGTGAACCGTGGTAGTTTTTCCACCATTAAACGACTGCAAGCGCAGGCTAGTGCCAGCTTCCCTTGTTAGGTTTTCTGACGCTGCTTGCCACGCCATCTGGCTATATTCACTCTTCCCTGCTGGTATCTCTACACCAGCGCCAGAACGAAATACCTCTTGGAATATTGCCATTTGTTCTTCTGGCGTTGCGGCCATTTTATATCTGCGCTGCAACAGTTCAGCTTCCCGCTGCTTATCAAGGCGACGACCGGCTTTGCCACCAAGCTCGGTTGGCGAAGGCCCAGAGAAAGCACTGGCTTGTGCCTGCTCCTTCCACGCTGCAAAACGAGCGGCCAGTTGCTCATTTCTCTCTTTTTCCGAAAGAGTATGCAAGCTGTCAATAAACGCTTTGTCTTTCTCAAGATAAGCATAGAATGAAGCATCCTTGTCCCAACCAGTAGGCCCAGTCTCGAAAGACGCGCCACGAGCAGGCTTGCTAACATGCGCAGCAATGTTCTGTGCTTGGTTTACAGGCATTTGCCGCAAACCCTCAAGCACATCAGCCTCTTTAGTAGAAATGTAAGCAAGGAATTCTTTGCCGGGAAGTGCAGGATTGGCAAAGCTAGGAATCAGTGACTTAAGGAAGTCATGCGTGTTGCGCAGATAATCGTATCCCGTCCCTGTTCTGCGAGCCAACATTCTTTGCGTGAATTCCATCTCGCCAGGTTGATCTATGCCAGCGCGAAAAGCATTGAGTGCATCTCGTGGTGAAAGCTGGTTTTTCGAGAACAATGCTTTTGTAGCACGCAAGCCAACGCCAGTAATAGCTTGCTGTTGTTCTGCACTGGTCTTGGTTACATCTGCCCAACTCTCTTTTGACATTTGTTGTGAGCGCACAAGCTCAATCAGCGGCCCTGCCTGCATAGGGTCAGACATGAACTCGCGCTCTTTGCCGCG
>JAGQNO010000082.1 GCA_020428025.1 Candidatus Saccharimonadota bacterium
TTTTTTTTTTTTTCGTATATTTTCTCATGGTTTTCTTCCTTTTTATTCTTATTAATTTATTTTTTTATATTTTTTATTTTTTATTTTTTGGTATATGGAGCTCTGGTTGTGTTGTGTGGTGTGTTCCACCTAGGGTGCCGTTCTCAAACTGCCCCCACCCATACAGCATAAAGTCTAATTGTTGGATGCTCAAAGTTTTCCAGTGAGTAAAAGCAATTAGCCGTGTGGAGCGTTTGACCACATGACATAAACAAATAAACGTCTGTATCTTGTCAGAACATACAAGAATGTGTAGTGAGAACCTACTCTGCTGTGCACTTGCATAAAGTGTTTCATTGCCACATTCAGTGGTGTTTCTTTTAACATTCCATTTCGGAGAATAAAAATGGATATGTTAGCAATCTTGGCCATGTTGTTGGCCGTTGTTGCTGCATTAGTGGTGGTCGCTAAGACTGCTGCTTTTGTAGCAACGAAAAGTGTGTGGGCGAAATCCCCACAAGGCACTCATGGTGAAAGCCTTGAGGTTTCTTTTGAATGCTGCATGGAAGCGGCTATTATGGTGTTGGGATACACCAAGTCTGCGCTCAAGGAAGAGCGTTTGGAGTCGCGCCGTGCAAGAGCACGTGCGTGGCATATTGTAAATTGTGCGGCAAAGGAAGCTGCACGCAAAGCCCGCAAGGAGGCAATGGGCTATATTTCCTCTGCACAACGCAAGGCGGAGAACAGAAAGAAGGCCAATCAGTTTATGGTTGGTAAATCATGGCAGGAAGCCATTAGTGCTCTCTATAATGAGGGCAAATTGGTCTCTGTACGGAAACGTATGGAGATTAAGACCGCAGTGATGCGGACAAAGACGCCACGTGTCATGCGTGGTGCAGTGCTGGTGTCAAAACCAGCAGATCGTCCATCTGTTGCCCAGGCTGGGGAAGAGTATAAAAAACTCAACCCAGTGGTGGGTGAAGCCCTGATGGTGCGTGACTGCACCGTAGAGTTTGGTATGGGTCGTGCGGGCAGAAATCGTGCCCGTTGGGCGCATGCCGTAATGGTTCGGCGACATGCAATGGTCAACAAATTGGCCAAGGCAAAGGCCTGGGGTGTCCTATTCTCTGAAGAAGAGAAGGGCGCCTTAATGGCAAAAATGTCTAGCAGGGATTATCAGCAACGCAAGGATGCGTTTAATATGGTGCAAAATGCACTTGATGAAAGAAAGAGAGAATTGGATATCCAGAATGCCACAAAATGGCATAACCGAGCAGGATCATGCTCTGCTGCTGTTTATGCAGCGTGCATGTCACGCAACAAGGAGGTACGCAAAATTGGCCGAGATTTGGCCAAAATGGAATCAAGCGCTGTGGCTGCAAAAGCCGCTGTGGCACCTATTTTACCAGCAGAAGTTGCTGGGAAGGTGTCGATTGACTCTGCATACGGGGTGGCAGCTTAATGTTCGTTAAGCGCTACGTAAAAGGCGCAGTGCCTGTGGCTATTCACGTGGAAAATATCTACGAGTGGTCTACTGCTCATATTGATCTTTTGCCAATTGGACGGTCTTCTAGGCTAGAAGATATAATGTCTGGCATAGAAGATTTGCTGGGTGCATATCCAGAATTAGCAAATGTGAAAATTCTTCGGAATAGAATTGTGGATGATTCTGAATTTGAGGCATATTTTCATGTTCGCTATGGAAATGCATACATACAGATGTCATGCAAGGAAGTTGACGAGAGGAGCTCCATGATTCACGAGTTGCAACATGCAATTCAGTGGATTGATGGACGCTGTGGCGGGGGCAATTCTATCATTGGTCGCGAGTATGCGAACAGAATGGTAAGAGAAGCCAATGCTGAGATG
>JAGQNO010000083.1 GCA_020428025.1 Candidatus Saccharimonadota bacterium
TCGTGGACCAAGGTGCCTTTGAGTAATTCCTGCAACAACATGGGCCGCAGGGTGTGACGCGGTTGGCGTAGGGTTTCGCTCAAGGCGTCCAGGGTTTGTGGCTGTTCAGCAAGCTGCTTGACGATACGCTTGGCCAGCACTTCGTCTTCGCCGCCGCTGGGTGTGAGCAGATCGAAGGTGGCGATACCCGCCCAGCCGCTGTCGGTCCAGCCACTTAGAGCCAGGGTCAGGGTGGCGAATTCCAGATCCAGTACATAGAAGGCAGGCAAACCAGCGCCCAGCAGATAAACATCCACGGCCTTGGTATGAGGGAGTAGCTGCGCGAGCAGGCTTAAGCGCTCACGACCCCAGGTGCGTACCACCTGCGGTATTTGATCTGAGTAGGGCACTGCACTGGTATTCAAGACCTGTTCCCAGGGTTCTAACACCAGTCGTGGTACTTGACCCGGAACCAGTTCGTAACGCAAAGCACGCGGCGCGGTTTTGGCCTTGCGCAGTCGCAAGCTCAGCAGCACGTTGTAGAGATCGACGGGCGCGAGCGAAACCCGGGTGGCGGGCAAGGTCGAAGCGGCTTGTACTTGCCCGAAGGCCCGCAGCCAGCGATACGGTACGTGGACGGCCTTGGTTTTGGTGTCCCCCGCAGCCGAGTGATCACCATGCAGGATCGTGGGCCGATGGGCACGGATGCCGCGCAACGCTTCCAACAGCGCCGGGCTAAAACTCAGATGCGAAGTACCTGCGGTGAAATGCTCCGCTTGGTAGGCCTGTCCGGCTTTGAGATGCAGACGCGCATAGGTGGATTCATCGCGGGAGAAGACCTCGATGTCGATCCCATTCGCATCGACACTGAATAAGGGATCCAGCGGTGCTTCCTGCTGCGTGGCCTCGCCATATTTGGCACTCAAAAAAGCTTTTTGTGCTTCCCACACTGCTTGATTGGCACGCTTACCTTTGCTCAACAAATAGGCCAGATAGTCGGCCCGATTACTCGCTTGGCGACGTAGATCGCTTGCCAGCACCTCACCTAGAACCAACAAGCTATCCCGGACCAAATCGGGGTGTTGCAGGGTAGCTTTAATTTCGACATTGGGGCGAGCGCCATCCAGCGGTATCTCCAGTGGATAGGATGCGCTGTCGGCGGTGGGGGCGGTGAATTCCCGGTAGCGGTGGATTACTTCGGTGCTGGCCATGTGATTTCACGTCTCAGGCAAGAATTATTGTGATTTTGAACTTTGACCATGCTGATCTAATGATGACACATGGCCAGTAAGAGATAGGTGATTTTTCAACGTGAGGCTAGTGCTGTACCCATGCGTTCCAAGCCTTCGATCAGGGTGGCGCGTGAAAGCATAATAATAATTTTCTGATTTCGTTAGAAGAAATAAATACTCATGTAATCGCGTAGGGCGGCCTTTAACAGATCCTGGCTGATCGTTCAGCTTGTTCCAAATAATATCAGAATGCGAATACCCGCCATCCTGTTAAAGCGCAAAATTGAAAGGCAAGCTGGATGAGCTTCCTAATAACTCTCGCCGCTGCTCAGCGACCGACTCAACTCCTCTATCGTTTCAAAGTGGCCTACCAGGACCACAGTGCGTCAGTGAATGGCGCAATTACTGGACGCTCCGAGTCGATAACGACAAAACGCGGCCAGAAAAAGCCAAACTGAACCGAATACAATTTAAATCAACTTATTGATTTAAATTGTATTTAATAAAAAAACCGGCTACCCAAACTCGGCATGATGATTGCGAACAGGGCATTGCATATGAATTTTTTCG
>JAGQNO010000084.1 GCA_020428025.1 Candidatus Saccharimonadota bacterium
CGGAGGCAGCTCCCGCTGCCCCCAACCAGGCGCAGGCACCCGCCTCCGCCTCCACGGCCAAGAAGGCCCCGGCCCCGGCTCAGGCCAAGAAGAACGTCTCCGCCGTCCCCGAGGGCGGATCGGGCAAGGCGCCGACCGCCATCGGCGACAAGGACGCCAACCCCGTCCTGCCAGTCGGCGCGGCCATCGGCCTCGTCGGCGGTATCGTCCTCGTCGCCTGGCGGCGCAAGCAGCTCAACCAGAGCTGAAACGCCGCTAGAGAGGCAGAGGGAGTGTGCATAACACGCACGCACGTGACGGTACGCCGCCACAACCCTCTACCTCCGGCAGGTAATATGTGACAGATTGTCGCCAAGAGCTCTCTTACCAGAGAACCCCGGCGCTGTCTGACATGTATTACCTTTTGACCATCAGCTAGCTGGTGAGCAGAAGCTAAGTAAATAAAGCACAAACCTTTGACAAAAAACTAACAAAGATGTTATAATAACAGTATATGTCCGGAGAAGATTACCCAATGCCGCAGCAGCCAGAGGCCGCTCTGTCAGCCCCCAACCGGCGGGATGCTTTGCAGTGGATTGGCGGGGTAACGGCGCTTACTTCTCTGGGAGTGCTGGGCGCTTGGGCTACGCGTGCAAAAGGGCATGAACTGCCAGCGGGTATGCAGCCCGTCCACCCCACTAAAATAAGCCCGTTAGATACTGGTTTTGATAACGCAAATGGCAGCACCGGCGCCCCTGAAGAAGTTATCGCTAGCCAAGCAGAGCAAGAAAAGGCTCCTGCACCAATTCTTATCGACGTTACATGGCTAGAGTTACTACTGCCAAGTGTAAACCAGAAGGTAGGTGGCAAGGTGGTAATAAAGCCACTGGAACCAAATGGTGACTTTCCGGTCCCTAACGAATCAAGTAATGACGCCAACAGCACGGCCAATTTGCTAGAAGGCAGTTTGCCAGGCGACCCCAAAAATGCAGAGGTTCCAGTGCGGATATTTGCCCATTCAACCACTGACCCAATCGGGAGTCTGTTTAATAGCCTAAAAGTAATGACACCGGGCGTTGATGTTCTAAGGTTGTACGGTATAGACGCCAATAAGACAAAGTGGGTATACACGTATCAGCTGCTAGAAATACGGTCTGGTATACCAAAAGCAGATACGCAGAACCTAAGGAATGCCATGAATCTGGATGTACCGGGAGAGACAGAGCTGGAGGCGGTTACTTGTTCCGGCGAGCCCCAAGACGTTGGCGGTGGTTACTACACTCAAGCAGATAACACCGTGGCTTTTTTTGGTAAAAGTACTGCAGAAATGTTGCCACCAGATTTTGGTGAGTAGTTTGTTTGTCTTTGTCCGGCATTGCTTGCTATTATTAGGGTAACCATAACCATGATAGGTTACGAATAGTGATTGCAACATGAGGGGGCTGTACATGGGTCAGAAAAATATCCACAAGCAAAATGGACGCAGGCTTCAGCTCTTGCTAAGCGTAGGCCTGCTTGCATTCTTTGTTTTTGCCGCAGCCGGACTTAATCTGCAAAAAGGAAAAGTCAGGGCTGACCCATTAACTACTGACCAGATTTTAGATAATGGCACCAAAGTATGGAAGACAGGCGTTGACAACAGCGGTAACAGGCTTATTGGTGGCCAGCCGGGCTTTGTCGCTGATTTAAAAAGCTCTATGAGCAGTTCGGCTTTGTGTGCCAAGTACGCTAGGTCAGATCCTCACTGGAGGATTAGAAGTGTGGTTAGGCCTCCGGGATACGGA
>JAGQNO010000085.1 GCA_020428025.1 Candidatus Saccharimonadota bacterium
CCACTAAAGGAGAAAATTATGGCAAAGAAAGCCGATTTACTAGAGGAAGCCAAGGCCCTGAACTTGGAAGTTACTGATAAGAACACCATTGTAGAAATTGAAGAGGCGATTGCCGCCGCTAACAAACCTGCAGAAAAAACTACCGCTAAGAGCGGCAAGCGTAGTGCTAAAGGCCTACAAGAAGCAGAGGCCAAGGCAGAAAAGATTGAAGCGCAGCACCACCGCACAGAGACTGAGGCAGAAGCAGCAGAGAAGCCAAAGCAGCACGCCAACCCTACCCGCAGTCGTTTAGAGCGCCAGGGTAAGAAGTTCCGCAAGGCTGCTGAAGCTGTGGATAAAGACAAGACCTACACGCTTAAGGAAGCGATTGACTTGGCCCAGAAGACTAGCCCGGTCAAGTTTGACGCCACGGTTGAGATGCACCTGCGTTTAGGCGTAGATCCGCGCCACGCAGATCAGAACATCCGCGACAACTTAGTTTTGCCTGCCGGTACCGGCAAGACAGTCCGCGTAGCCGTCTTTGCTGAGGCAGATGACGCTGCTACTGCCAAGAAAGCTGGCGCAGACCTAACAGATGCCGAGCAGCTTGTTAAAGAGCTAGAAAAAGGCATCATGAACTTTGACACCCTCATTGCCACGCCAGCGCAAATGCCTAAGCTAGGCAAGTACGCCCGCGTGCTTGGTCCCCGCGGCCTGATGCCTAACCCCAAGAGTGGCACTGTTACCACCGATGTGGCCAAGGCCGTCCACGACGCCAAAGCTGGCCGCGTAGAATACCGCGTAGACAGTGCCGGTATTGTACACCTGGGCTTTGGTAAAGTTAGCTTTACCGCCAAGCAGTTGTCAGAAAACATCGATGCTGTTATTGCCAGCATAAAGGCCAACAAGCCAAACGGCCTAAAAGGCAATTACTTTAAGGCACTCCACATCACGACCTCTATGGGCCCTTCGGTTTCTGTAGACGTTGCCAGCTTGTAGCAACAAGCGACGCACACAGAGGCTGTTCAAAAAAGTTAAAAATCAAGAAGCCCACTGCGCGGCCATGCGGTGGGCTTTTTATGCTACCAAACGTAGGCTTCTTGATTTTAGCGATTTTTACAGCGCTTAAATCTTCTTCATTGCCTGCAAAAGCGCCCGCATAACCCGCACATAATTAGCCAAAGAGCCGCGGTAGGCCACGTATCGGTCTGACCAAGCCGGCTCATATTTATCCTTAAAACGATGCAAACCACTGAAGCTGTAGAAGCGGTCGCCGTTTTGGTAGGCCAGTTTTAAGATATTGTCTATGACGGTGTCGGCGTCGCGGTCGCCAGCTAGACCGGCCAGCGGGCTGAGGCCTAAGTTAAGCCGTTGGTAGCCCTGCGTAGGCAGCCATTCCAGCAGGCTGGTTAGCAAAAAGTCGTTGGTGTTGGGTAGGCTGCTTTGGCGCTGGCGCAGGAAGTCGTAGGTGGCCTCCACATTGTCAAAATCGTCAGACGGTAGCAGATTTAGAAAGCCCTGTAGCTGGCCGGCATCATCGTAGGCGGCCCAGATACGGCACTGCTGCATGTAGTCGTCTGTAAAGTAGCCCATAACAAAGCCTCGCTCGGCTCGGCCGGGCTTGGCCAGCCATTCGTCTGAGACGCTGCGCAGCGCCGCCAGGGTGGCCTTGGAATGCGGTGGTGCCAGTAGTTTAGCCTGGTAGCCAGCCTTATTAAAGCGGTTAATAATGTTCCTAAAGTACTTGTTGCGTCTAACATGCTCTTGGTAGTGCGCAATA
>JAGQNO010000086.1 GCA_020428025.1 Candidatus Saccharimonadota bacterium
CCCAGCCACGATGTGGGAGGCGATCACGGTCTTGCCCATACCCGTTGGTGCCTGGATCATCGGTCTCCGAAAACCCCCTCCCAGGGATTGGCGGAGCATGGTGATTGCTCGCTCCTGGTGCGGACGTAAAACTTTCACTCGACACCCCCCCAGTTCAGCACCTCACCGCAGGCAGTTGGTTCCATTCCGGTACCGACCCCCCCACTAGATTGATCTATACCCATAGATCTGTTCTTACCTGGTAGGGGAATATCTTTTGGTGATGGTGATGGTGATGAGCTTTTTCGTGGGTTATGGTCTGGGTTATGTGCTGGGTTTTCGCTGGGTTTAGCTACTGGAAACCAATAGGTTTTTTCTAGGTTATGGTCTGGGTTTGTGCTGGGTTTTTTTGAGCCCTTCGGGCGCCCCCCTTTTTTGCCATTTTTCTGTGCAGCGAGGCGTCTTTTTTCTGCCGCTGACCGCTCTTTTTCGGCCCGCTTCTGGATCCAAAAACCGCCCTCAATAGTGAAGAATCTCGACAGCTTTTCTCGCTGCTTGAGCCACGAATCGAGCGTTAGTTTTGATATGGCCGCTAGTTCGTCGTCATCATCTGGCAGGGATCCGCAACGCCAATACTCCATGAGCAGGAGCAAATATGCCCCGTGCTGTTCAGTTGTCAGCCGCATAGTGTCTGCTAGGTAATCGCCGATAAAAAGTGGCATCCATATATCTGCCTTGCTCATCCCTGCCCCTTCATCTCCCGCAGCCGGCGGTATTCCTGCTGCAGGTATTCGTCTACCTGATCCGGGTGCCAGCCGAAGCGCACCCTCCCCTGCGATACGTCCAGAATGTGCTTTTCCAGAGCCTGCACGGCGGCCTCGCGGGTTTTTGCTCTGGCGGCATAGTCCATCACCCAGCCACCCCGGTAATGCCGCCCAGGTTCAGGAGCTGCGCGCAAATCACGCTGCGCTATCCTCAAACAGCTCCGGCTTGAGGATGAATCTGATTTTCAGTACAGCCCACTCGGGGATAGGCCCATCGCGCCAGGCGCTGACACACTGCCTGGTCGTATTCAGTGCCCGCGCCAATTTGGCGCCATTGCCATCATACATATCGAGGGCTTGCTGCTTGGTTATGATAGGTTGCTCTGTAGCCATAAATCCTCCTTGCTTTGTCACAGGATAGCGCAATATTTTTTTTAGTCAATGCCCTTGACTATGTTCGGCCGGTAAACTATATTGACCACTACACCCACGCGGGAGAGCGAGATGGCACACATAACCTGGGGCACCACCCGAACCGAGAGCGGCGACACCCGCTGCACTATTTACTGCGCTGATTGCCGCGAGGTGCTGATTCGGGATTTATCTGTCTGCGAGGCCGCGATCCTGCGAGATGAAGTCGAGCACGAATGCAAAGAGACGGAGGCAGCATGACCCCCTACCAGCATTTCAAAGAGCACCTTTCCAGCGACATCCAGTACAGCCGCTACCAGATGGTGAGCGCCATCCTGTGCGACTCCGAGGCGCTGGAGGAGCTGGACGATTACAGCGAACTGCGCCTGGACTTCGACCTGGGGCAGATCGGCCAAAAGGTGGAGTACATCCGCTACCTGGTGAAGGGTATCGCGGCCAGCAAGGGTAACGTACAGGCCGAGCTGTGGGCGCTGCACAACGAGCGCATCGAGCTGGCCAAGCTGATCGAGGAAGCCCTCGTGAAGCACATCACCACCTACATCGACGCGCAGTACCGGGACGTGGATATGCACGCCCT
>JAGQNO010000087.1 GCA_020428025.1 Candidatus Saccharimonadota bacterium
CCGGCCTATGACAGTGCCAGCATTAACCTAAATAACGGCTGGGGTGGCGGGGCGGTCAAGGTCAATTACCGGCTGCCAAAGGGCGCAAAAGCCTTCTTTATGAACGCGCTACCCCACTCCCCCAACGCAAAAGGCTATAAGAGTATCTACGAGGGCGAGCATGAATGTCTTATCGCCCGCAACAGTCGCTGGAAGGTGGTCGGTAAAACGGTCGATGGCGAGGGTCGGATTGAGGTCACAGTCGAGCTTGTAGGCCAAGTAAAACCCAAAGATTTATGAGGAGTGAGTAATGAGCGATAAAGAGCAAGCGGTTGATATGGCCCAAGCCTGGGGGCCGTATACGACTGATAGCGAGAAAGACGAGATCGAGACGGAGACGTGGGATTTGGATGCTATCAAGGTGTGGCCCGCTGGCAAGAGTGGCCCTGCCCTGCCCCTGACCGAGTTGGCGGCGTGGCGACAGGAGGCTGCACGGCTGAAGCGGGCGCTTGATGAATAGCACACAAACGCGCAAAAACGTATAGACGTAAATACATAAACACGCAAAAACATACAATCATATAGAAGGGCCACCCGCTCCTCGTGGACATACGGAGCCAAGTGCAGACTGGCCATAGCACATGAGCGCTGTGCGACAGGGCCACTATGCGTAAATACATATACGCATAAAAACATATAGCCATACGATCCAGTCGATGATCGCAAGCCCGCAGCACTTTATGTCACCTCGTTACTGAGTGTAAAGGCGTAAAGACCTATGAGCGTAAAAGCGTAAATACATACAAAAGCACGCTGGGCGACCTAGCTTGTGGCTATTTCGCAAACACATATAATCGTATAAACTTACAAGCGCATGGCGGTATAATCGTAAAAACATACGATCATACCGTCGGGCGAGGTCCGACATGCGGCACTGAATTTGTTCAGCAAGGAGCAATGGATGCACATCTATGCTATCGCAAATCAAAAAGGGGGGGTCGGCAAAACGACAACGGCTGTCAACTTAGCGGCTGGTTTGGCGCTTGCAGGCCGACGCACGCTGCTGGTTGATATGGATCCGCAGGCCAACGCCACGTTGTCGCTCTACGGTTTCGACGAGCCGCGTCGCACGATCTACGATCTACTATTGGGGCGCTTAAAAGCTGAAGAGGCGTTATTAAGAGGCATGCAACCCAACCTTGACTTGATTCCCAGTACCATTGATCTGGCTGGTGCTGAGGCCGAACTACTAGGCATGATAGGCGGCCAACATGCGCTAAGTAGTCGCTTGCCCACCGGCTTGCTGGCGACCTATGATGCAGTGGTGATCGACGCGCCGCCGTCTTTGGGCCTACTCACTATCAACTCATTGGCAGCGGCAGATCGCGTGATAGTACCGGTGAGCGCCAGCGTTTTTGCCCTGAAGGGTATCGCGCAACTGGAATCAACGATTGAGCAGGTGCGCGAAAACCTAGGCCGGTCAGAGTTGCGGATAGGGGGGGTGCTGGTTACGCTCTACGACAACACCAATGTGGCCGGTGACGTGCTGCAAGCGGTCCGTGATCGTTTTGGTGCGCTCGTCTTCGAGACGGTAATACCCAAGAACATTAAGCTCGAAGAGGCGCACAGTCGTACCGAAAATATCTTCAGCTACGCACCGAATGCGGCGGGTGCCATTGCTTACCAACAATTCGTGGAGGAGGTTATCGCGCGTGACTAGCAAGAAATCTGGTGGGTTGGG
>JAGQNO010000088.1 GCA_020428025.1 Candidatus Saccharimonadota bacterium
GCTGTGGAGCAAAGCGTTAGGGCTGACAGAATTTAGTATTACCGACGATTTTTTCGAGTTGGGGGGCGACTCGTTGCTCGCAGTTGGCCTCGCCGACCAGTTGCAATCCCGCTTCAGTATTCCCGTCGCCAGCCATGTGCTGATGCAAAAGCCAAACGTTGCCGCACTGGCTGAATTTATCCGCCAAAACACCGGTAAGTCGTCAATGCCTGACAGCATCGTAAAAAAACCCACATCGACTACCCCCAATAACGCTGCCAGCCACCATAAAGACAGCCATAACCCATTAGTGTTAATTCAAAGTGGCGCAGCCAACAGTTTGCCACTGATACTGGTTCACCCTATCGGTGGAGAGGTCTTTTTCTATCGGGATTTGGCAAGATATCTGGGTAAAGATCAAACCGTCTATGCCTTTCAGGCTCCCAGCCTCTCTGGCCATGGCGAGCCCATCTCCTCTGTGCCGATTATGGCAGAGTTGTATATCAGCGAGCTAAAAAAGCAAGGAATTAACGGTCCCTACTGTATTGGTGGAAGCTCATTCGGTGGATTGGTCGCTTACGAAATGGCGCAGCAATTATCAGGTCATCAAGAAGAGGTGTGCTTTTTGCTGATGATCGACACGCCTGCACCAGAACAAATGCCACAAAACCTCACTGATAGTGCTGCAATTTTGCAGTATCTGCTTGAAGACAAGCTGACGCTGTCCATCGAAAATCTGCGACAGCTGGATGAAAGCGCACAAATCAGTTACGTTCTGGATCAAGCCCGAATACAAGGGAAAAGCTCGTCATTGCCGGCGCACCTCAGCGTTTCTTTGTTTAAAACCTGGATGGCGCACCAGCGGGCAACCGTTGCTTACAAACCCCAACCCTATGCCTCTGATGTGATGTTCTTCAGGCATTCAGAACCGATTCCCCACTTCCCGCCACTACCGCATTTACCCTGGCAGGCATTGGTTAAGGGGGTGTTTAGCGTTCATCAGGTGCCCGGTAATCATATTTCCATGAATCACCCACCCCATGTGCAGGTGC
The DNA here is from genome assembly GCA_020428025.1 of Candidatus Saccharimonadota bacterium. Taxonomy (GTDB): domain Bacteria; phylum Patescibacteriota; class Saccharimonadia; order Saccharimonadales; family UBA4665; genus JAGQNO01. The sequence goes on from JAGQNO010000088.1 coordinate 1,032, forward strand.
TGGCATCACACCTTAAACCCGCCTTAGAAGCTGTGCGAAGGACTGTAGAGGCTAGCCCGTAACAATGAACACCTTTGGCAAAACGCTACTGTTACTTGGCAGCACCCTGACGGTGATGGCCGGGGCAACAGTATCGCCAGCGTTACCACAGATTTACGCACACTTTCAGGGCCAGGAGTCGGCCGAATTAATGGTGCGCCTGATTCTAACGCTCCCAGCGTTGTTTATTGCGCTGGCGTCTCCATTTGTGGGTATGCTCCTCGATAACTGGGGCAGACGACCGGTTCTTTTATGTAGTCTGGCACTTTATGGCATCGCTGGCAGTTCGGCATTCGTGGCAGAGTCACTAACGGCAATACTATGTGGCCGCGCCTTACTGGGCGTAGCGGTAGCAGGCATTATGAGCAGCATTACCACGCTTATTGGTGACTACTTTCAGGGCCAGAGACTCAACCATATGATGGGTCTGCAATCAGCATTTATGGCTTTTGGAGGTGTTGCATTTCTCATGATGGGTGGCATATTCGCCGATATCGGCTGGCAGTGGCCATTTTTGGTATATTCGGTGGCGCTGCTGATATTACCGCTGGCTTTTGTCCACCTGCCCGAACCGGCAAGTATCCGTCACAACATCGAAGCCTTGGTTACACCACC
>JAGQNO010000089.1 GCA_020428025.1 Candidatus Saccharimonadota bacterium
ACAAACTATTTAAACTAATTTTTGTAAAGTAAGGAGCCTCCTACATGTCTACTAATAAACGATACGACAACGCCAAGCAGTGGTACGCCATCCACACCTACAGTGGCTACGAAGAAAAAGTGGCAGAAAGCATCCGCCAGCGCGCCGACTCCCTAGACATGGGAGACAAAATTTTTGAAGTCCTAGTTCCCAAAGAAAAAATGATAGAAATCAAAAACGGCAAGCGCCGCGTGGTGGAAAAGCGCATTTTCCAAGGCTACGTGCTGGTCCAAATGAAAATGAGCGAAGACGCCTGGTACATTGTGCGCAACACGCCAAGTGTTACCGGCTTTGTGGGCTCCGGTGCAGACCCCACTCCTGTGGGCACCGATGAAATTGAGAAAATCCAGAAGCGCATGGGCCTAGAACAACCCAAGCACAAAATCGACTACAAAGAAGGCGATGTGGTCAGCATTATTGACGGACCATTCAAGGGCTTTGACGGCTCTATTAATGAAATTGACCCAGCCAAGGGCAAGCTGAAAGTTCTGGTTAACATGTTTGGGCGCGAAACGCCGGTTGAGCTTGATAGCTTGCAGGTTAAGCGGGTGTAGCCATGAGTGAGCTTGAGCGTTACCATGGCTTGCTTCAAAGATCAAAACGAGCGCTCCTCGCATCTTGTGCAAGAGGTGCCATGGCGAGTGTCATCACTTTTGGGGCTTACGAAACCTATTCACAGCAGCACAACATTCCTCTAACAATCGGCCTTGGAGGCGTGGCGCTTGGGACAGGAATAAAGAGCATCCTTGGGCTAACCGAAGGTTTGCAGTTGCGCCATGAAGCTGAGTTAATCTATCAACATGCTCTCTCGGAACCTGAAAATTAACATTGTAAATATTTGATAATTGTGCTTAAATTGTATCTGTTACGCGCTTATCATAATGTAGGAGAGTAAGTAGGGAGCTTCAAGGCCTGAAAACTCGAACAGAAAGGACTACTAAGATGGCAAAAGCTGTCAAAGCAAATCTAAAAATGAAAATTAAGGGCGGGCAGGCGAGCGCCGCGCCTCCCGTTGGCTCCACGTTGGGCCAGTACGGTGTCAACATGATGGATTTTATCCAGCCATTTAACGACGCTACCAAAGACATGATGGGTAAAACCGTCACCGCCCACATTACCGTGTACGATGACCGCACCATGGACTTCCGCGTCGTGGCAGAACCCACGGACGACCGCATTCGTGCCGCTCTTGGCATTCAGAAGGGCAGCGGCCGCCCCAACACGGAAAAAGTTTCCAAGAAGCTAAGCCAAACAGACCTGCGCAAAATCGCTGAAGAAAAAGCCATGGACATGAACACGGACGACGTAGAAGCCGTCATGAAAATGGTTGCCGGCACCGCCCGCAGCATGGGCGTAGAGGTGGAGAAATAATCATGGCCCATGAATCTGTACCGCAGCCACCAAAACCTGAAGATGGTGAGACGCAAAAGACAGGGACAAACTTTGCCACTGGCGAGCCTGGCTTTAAAGATGAGCCAATTATTGTTCCTCGCCCGGAAGATGGTGCGGTCGCAAATACCGACGGCACATACGATTTCTAATAATTAACGTGGGA
>JAGQNO010000008.1 GCA_020428025.1 Candidatus Saccharimonadota bacterium
AAACGGCTGACCTATTGCAGTTCCAGAGCAGCGCCGGTGCAGCCTTTAGCGGCGTGAACACCGCTGGCAACTGGTACTATGCCAACAGCGGCTTTACCAGCACGATGCAAACGGCCACCCTGACCGCTAACCGCACCATTACCTTGCCAGACGCCACCGGCACTGTTATTACCACCGGTAACCTAAGTAGCATTACCGCTACTGGTACCATTACCAGCGGCGCCTGGAACGGCTCCACCGTGGGCATTGCTTACGGTGGCACCGGCAACACAGCTTACACCACCAACGGTGTAAACTTCTACGACGGCACCAAGATTGCCAGTACCGCCGCCGGTACCACCGGCCAGTGTCTGGTAGGTACCACCGGTAGCGCACCAACCTGGCAGAGCTGTAGCACAGCGGCTGGCACACCAACCACCTTGGCTGGTGATGTTACGGGAGCTTTGGGCAGTAACACGGTGAGCAAGCTGCAGGGCACCACACTGACCACCAGCGCAGTGGCCAGCGGCAACTTCCTGATGTATAACGGGTCGGCCTGGATTAACCAGTCGCTGAGTGGCGACATTACGATTACGGGCGCCGGCGTGGCAACTATTGGTAACGGAACGGTTACTAATGCAAAGCTGGCAAATTCCAGTTTGACGGTGACTGCTGGCACCGGCCTGACCGGCGGCGGCAGCGTGTCGCTGGGCGGCAGTACATCGCTGAGTGTATCCTACGGCAGCAGCGCCGGCACGGCGGTGCAGGGCAACACTACGCTGACTTGCCCAACTGGCACAGGTAACCTAAGCGGTGGCGGTACACTGATAACACTTGGCACCGGCGGCACCTGTGGAAGTTTGACAGTGGTGAGCAGTCCATCGTTTATCAGCGGTGTATTTAGCGGCGCGAGTAGCCTAACGCTAGGCACGGCCAGCACTAACAGCGGCAGCATTCTCTTCCAGAACGCCGCCAACGCCAACGTGTTGACACTGACCACGGCCGCCCAAACCGGCAATTATGCACTGACAATTCCTACGCTATCCGCCAACGCCGACATCTGCACCAGCCTAGGAAACTGCGCCACAGCTTCAGGCAGTAATTACTACATTCAGAACCAAAACAGCAGCGCTCAAACAGGCAACTACTGGATAACCGGCACCGCCCGCGCGGACACGGCCGTTATTACCCCAGCAATACGTCCAACAGCAGACGGCACCACCGCCTTCCAAATCCAGAATGCCGCCGGCACCCAAACCATGCTCAACGTGGATACTACTAACTTGGCGGTCAGCCTAGCTAATGTAGCTACAGCCCAACAACTTAGTGTCAACGACTGGCGCACCGGCTCCACACTGTCAGGTAAATCGAAGGACAGTTGGCAGTCCATTACCTCCAGCGCAGACGGTACCAAGCTGGCCGCTGTGGTAGACGGCGGCTCCATCTACACCTCTGCCGACTCTGGCGCCACCTGGACAGAGCGCACCAGCGCCGGCAGCCGCAATTGGGCGTCCATTGCCTCCAGCACAGACGGTACCAAGCTGGCCGCTGTGGTAGACGGCGGCTACATCTACACCTCTGCCGACTCTGGCGCCACCTGGACAGAGCGCACCAGCGCCGGCAGCCGCAACTGGTACTCCATTACCTCCAGCACAGACGGCACCAAACTGGCGGCGGGAGTGAACGGCGGAAAAATCTACACCCTATACAATGGCCCACAACTCACGGTCACCGGTAACGGTGCATATAGCGGAAACCTGGGTGTTGCCGGTGCCTTACAGGCTTCGGCTGCAGTTACGGACAGTCTATTTGTTACCGGCACCACCGTTCTGCAGGGTCTAACCCAAGTAAACCTCAGCGCTGACACCGGCACTAACCTCATCTGCCAAAACAGCAACAACCAACTCAGTGTTTGTGACAGTAGCGTTCAAGCCCCAACCGCGGCTAACTTCATCCTGAACCAGAACTCAGCAGTTCAGACCACTAGCAGATTCTGGATTTCCGGTGACGGCCGTTCTGACACCAGCTTCACCACGCCGCTGCTGCAATCCGCTGCCGGCACTGCTCTGACTGTCGACTCCGGCACCACCGGCGCTCTAAACATCGGCACCAGCGCCAATGCCAAGACTCTTACAATCGGTAACACTACGGGCGCAACGGCTGTCAACCTTGTGGCCGGTACGGGCAACGTAAACATAACCGGCACGTTGGTTACGGGCTCCCAATCAGCCGACCCAACAGGGGTGGCTGGCGCCATGTACTACAACAGCACCACCAATACCTTCCGCTGCTACCAGGCTGGCACCTGGCAGAACTGTATGGGCGCGCTGTACACCACGGCCGCCGATTCCACAGCACTTAATGGTGGCACCACCGGCGCTCAGTTCTTTAGCACGGCTTACAGCATGCCGGCCAACTACTGTACGCAGGGTCGGGCAATCCACCTGTCTGTTGGCGGTGTTACCACCAGCACTACCACTGCGCAAGCAATGCGCTTTGCGGTATATGTTGGCGGTACACAAATTGGCCAGGCAGCGGCCACCTACACACCAACGGCCAGCCAAACCAACGCAGCTTGGTTCATGGACTACACCTTTACGTGCCGCGCCGCACCGAGTGCCGCCTCCGCCATCTACGGACAGGGAACGGTTGCTACGCAGCTAACACCTACAACGGCCGCTGTGACCAACCACATTGTTCCGTCCAACTTTGCCGGCGTCAACGTGGCCACCAACGCCGCCGCCAACATCCAGATTGCCGTAACCTACACCGGTACTGCCAACGCGGCCAACACCGTCACCCTCAAGCAGCTGGTCATAAATAGCTACTAGTTACGGCTAAAGAGCTTTAACAGGACAGTCAGCCTGTCCGGCGAGTAATCTCCCGGGCCGGTTATAAGCACCCACGTTTTTTGACCGGCCTCTAAAGAGGTAATCGATTGACCCTGGTACACGCCAGTCTTAGCTTTGCCAACAGGGGTCTGCACATCAAAATTCAGCGGAATAACGCCCACGATAAATTTAGAGAGCATGTCGCCCTTGGGCTTTTGCTGGAGGCTCACATTTAGGGTGTTTTTGCCGTCTTTAAGAGTAAAGACCACCGCCCCCTCGCCGTAATCAGCTGTTTTGGTATTGCTAATTACGCCTTTTGGCAGCTTGCGTTCGTCCATACAGTAGAGCTGTAGATTTTCCGCTTCTTTTTCTAGCGATTTTGGGAAAGAGCAGGGGCCCTTTTGATGCGTATACCACCAACCACCACTGGCGGCCGCCCCAATCACTACCACGGCTAATGCAGCCGCCCAAACACCTCGTTTCATGCCTCTAGCATACCGCATATGCTACAATATCGGTAGATGAAACTGCTTGTGATTTATCGTCCCTTATCTGAACATGGCAGTGCCGTAGACTCTTTTGTGCGCGAATTTAGCCGCCGCAATCCCTCCGTCCGTGTAGAACTCCTGGACATAGACACGCGCGAGGGCATGGCCACCGCCAGCTTGTACGATATTATGCAGTATCCCGGCATCTTAGCACTGCGGGATGACGGCTCTGTTTTAAACGCCTGGCAGGGCACTATGCTGCCGCTTATGAACGATGTGGCCGGCTACGCGGTTGGCGCTTAGCTGTTTGTTTTCGTTTTCTGTCAGTGCCCCCCCTAAAGGCAAATCGTCCAAAATCTAGAAGCACACGAGTGGCCCACGGCGTGGGCTCCTGGAAATATCGCTTGTAGCACGTGCGTGTGGCAAAACGGAAAAAGATGCTATACTACAAATAATTCAAAAGAGATCCGTTACGAGCGGCTATCACCCGCCAGGAACTGGAAGAACAGCCTAACAGCTTACTAGAACCAGTCGCCAGAAGCTTGCGTTAACAGCTGAAATCAAGCCCCAAGCAGGGTGGTACCGAGCGCCTTTGGCGCGCCCCTGCAAACCAAGAAGTTCGGGGCTTTTTTATATATCCCCAGAACACCATATAGATCATAATCTATAATATCGACTATAGTCTATATGCTCAAGACAATATGTAAGGAGTCCACACGCAGCCATGAAATTCAAAGCCAACACCCGCCGCCGCGCCAGCCAGTATGAAAAAGAGCTGGTAGCGTACTGGAAAGACCATAAAATCTTTGAAAAATCCGTAGAGCAACGGCCCGCAGACAACGCCTACGTGTTCTACGATGGCCCGCCGTTTATAACAGGGGTGCCGCACCACGGCACGCTGCTGACCAGCATCGTCAAAGACGCCGTGCCGCGCTACCAAACCATGAAAGGCAAGCGGGTAGAGCGCGTTTGGGGCTGGGATTGCCACGGCCTGCCCGCAGAAGTATTTACAGAGAAGAAATTTGGCATTACGGACCGGCGCGATATCGGCACCAAGATCACGCTAGAGGAGTACATCTTAACCTGTCGACAGAACATGGTGGCCACCGGCGCGCTATGGGAGAATACCATAGACCGCATCGGCCGCTGGGTGGATTTTAAGGGCGCTTACCGTACCATGGACAAAGATTACATGGAGTCCGTTTGGTGGGCCTTTAAGGAGTTATACGCCAAAGGCAAAATCTACGAGGGTGAAAAAGTGCTCTTATATTGTGTCCGTGACGCCACGCCGATTAGTAAAGCGGAAGTAGCCATGGACAACTCCTACCAAGAAGACACCGATCCATCTGTCTACGTCAAACTGGAGCTAGAAGATACGCCCGGTACCTATTTGCTGGCTTGGACCACCACGCCTTGGACACTGCCTGCCAACACCGCCGCTGCCGTCCACCAGGACCTGGATTACGTGGAAGTGCAGGTGGGCGCAGACAAACTTATCTTGGCCAAAAACTTGGTTTCTCGCGCACTGCAGGATGAAAAACACAACGTTGTAGACCACACAATCCTGCGCGAATTCAAAGGTGCGGAGCTAGTTGGCAAGAAGTACAAGCCGTTGTTTGACAATCAAGGTAGTAAAGCTCACAACATATGGCACGCGGATTATGTGGCAGAAGAAGAGGGTACCGGCATTGTCCACCTAGCCCCCGCGTTTGGTGAGGAAGACTACATTTTTGCCAAAGAAAAGGGCATCCCGCTGGTCAATAATTTGGACGACCGCGGCCTGTATACGGATGGTCCATGGCAGGGGCAGTTGGTCTGGGATGTTAACAAAGAAATCGCCAAAACCATGCTGGCAGATGGCCGCGTCTGGCGCATAGAGTACATCAAGCACCCGTATCCGCACTGTCACCGCTGTGACACTAAGCTGGTCTACCGCGCCCACCCCAGTTGGTTTATGGACATAGATGGTCAGCGCTCGGAGATGCTGGCAGAAAACGCCCAGGTTAACTGGGTGCCAGAGCACATCAAACACGGCCGTTCAGAGAAGACCATAGAGTCCGCACCTGACTGGAATCTGAGCCGCGACCGCTTCTGGGCCACCGCCATGCCGGTCTGGAAAGGTAAAGACAACAACGGCCAGGAGCTGGTGCGCGTGGTGGGCTCATACGCAGAGCTGGAAGAACTGTCAGGGGTCGTTTTAGAAGATTATCACCGGCCGTGGGTTGATGATGTAACGTTTACAATAGATGGTGTTGAATATAAGCGTATCGACAAGGTTATGGACTGCTGGTTTGAGTCCGGCTCCATGCCGTTTGCCCAGTTCCACTATCCGTTTGAAAACAAAGAGAAATTTGAGCAGAATTTCCCAGGCGACTTCATTGTAGAGTACGTACCGCAGGTGCGTGCCTGGTTCTACTACCTGAGCGCTGTTAACACCGGTCTGTTTGGCCATGTGCCGTTCAAGACCGCTCTGGTGCATGGCACCCTAGCCGGCAACGACGGCCGCAAAATGAGCAAATCCTACGGCAACTACACAGACCCCAACGAGCTCATGGACCAATACAGCGCCGATTCCTTGCGCTTCCTGCTACTCAGCTCACCCCTGTTAAATGCGGAAGACTTCTCACTCAAAGACAAAGATGTGGCCGATGTCGCCCGTAAATTAAGCATGATCGGCAACATGTACGACTTCTTCACGCTCTACGCCTCTGTAGACGGCTGGGAGTGGGATGGGTCCTTAGAAGACCCACTAGACTCGTTAGAAAACCCTTTGGACCGTTGGATTGTCTCCCGCGTGCATGAGCTGTCTGCCCAGATAGACGCCGGTCTGGCTGCCTGCAACTTTGACGCTGCGCTCCGGCCCGTTTTGCCATTCCTAGACGATGCCTCCAACTGGTACGTCCGCCGCTCCCGCAAACGCTTCTGGAAATCCGGCGATGATGTAGATAAAGCAATGTCGTACAAAACACTACATTACGTGTTAGTTCGCCTCTGTTATTTGTTGGCGCCAATCACGCCGTTCCTGGCAGAAGAGTACTACCGACTGCTAACTGGCGGTGAGTCCGTGCACCTGCAGGAATGGCCTGCGGCTGGCGCCGTTGACCAGCAGGTAGTGGACGACATGGCGCTCCTGCGCCAGCTGATTAACGAAGGCCTCTCCTTGCGCGCCGCTACTGGCGTCAAAGTTCGGCAACCGCTGGCCCTGGCCACCGTGGCCGCCTCACGCAAGCTGTCTGCGTTGTCCGACATCTTGGCAGAGGAGCTCAACGTCAAGCAGGTAGCCTGGGCTTTGGCGTCTGAGCCGGGTATTGTACTGGACTTTACGCTAACCCCTGAACTTGAGCGCGAGGGCTTGCTCCGCGAGGTAATCCGCCACGTCCAATCCGCCCGCAAAGCGGCCGGCCTCTCTGTTGACGACCGAATTCTCCTGCAACTTGGCTCAGACTCTGATGTCCTGGCCGCCGTGTGGACAGACCCTGATTGCCTGACCGAGCTTTGCCACGAAACTCTAGCAATCTCTGTGAACGCGTCTGAGCTAACAGAGGGCTACGAAAAGGCTGTAACTGTAGATGGTCACGATTTAGGCATTAAATTGGCCCGTTCTACGTCCTAGAGTTGCTTTCCAAAAACAGTCCTTTTCAAGAAGCCCACTGCACGGCCACGCTGTGTGTCTTTCACGGCACCACGCGTGGGCTTCTTGATTTTGGTGTCTTTGCACGTCATAGGGCGCAAATAATCGGCTTGATTCTAGGAGCAAAACAGTGGTACAGTAACCATCACAAGGGGAGAGAAAGGACATGGCTAAAACCATGTATCAAGACCTAACTCTAAACAAAAAACGAAAAGGGCAGTATCAGCCGCTGGAGCGGATTCATCTGTCACTACCGCCGGGGTTATTAACAGAGATGGACCAGGTGGCAAAACGGCTCTTTAGGAGCCGCAGTGATTACATCCGTTATGCTCTGATTGAGCAACTATATGTTGACAATAACCCGGAGCGCAATCCGCGCAAAACCAGCAAGCATTTGCCGCAGCGCATGATCACCAACACCGGCTTTGGTGATGTTGGTATCCGCCCGGAGTGGGGCTAAAATCTAAATACCCACTGCACGGCCACGCTGTGGGCCGTGAAAGGCACCATCAGCGGGCATCTTGAAACGACTGTTTTTGAGCAAGCTACCAAGCGCACACAGCAGGCCTCTTTACAGAGGCGGCCTCAAATGGTACACTAGTCGTCATGAGCAAAAAAGCAGTAATTCAGACCGGCGGCAAGCAGTATGTTGTGGCCGAGGGCGAAACTATCGCCGTAGAGCTGATCAAGGACATTAAGTCCGGCAAGGTCAGTTTCATCCCTCTGATGGTCATGGACGGCAAGGATGTCGCCTTGGGCAAAGAGGTTAAAGCAACCGTCAGCGCAGAAGTTGTGGCAGAGGACGCGCAGGCAGATAAAGTCACCAGCATCCGCTACAAGGCAAAGAAGCGCGTGCACACTGTGCGTGGTCACCGCCAGCACCAGACGCATCTCAAAATCACCAAGATTGGCTAAGCGTTAGTAACTAAAACGCCAAAAAAGGACTCCCGCGGGAGTCCTTTTTGTATGCAAAGCTGTGGATAAGTGCTCATGCTTTCCCGTGTGGAGTGCCCTATGGTGCATAAAAAACAACGCCCAGCGAGGTCCTGGCCTAACAGGGGGACACAACCGTTCGTCAGGGAAACTATCTGTTCAAAACCCTAAAACAATGTATGAAAAACAACACAAATAGCGCCTAAAAAATAGCCCAGAGTGGCCTCAAAAATAGAGTATCATTTTTGTTCAAAAACCCTTGTGTACTTCTTGAAAAGAGTCCATACTGGGGTGCATAGGATTGATGGCACTCGCAGCAATCCTAACCAACAAAAAAGGTTAAACTCCGGACAAATCGCCGGTCCAAACCAAAACTAAAATCCTAAATCTTCAAACAAAAACTATGGTCAAAAAGGTAGCCCTTTTGAGGGAACGTGCAAGCAGCACCCAAGGCGTCCGCGCTCTACGGGTGCTGTTTGCTTGTTTCCGCAGTTTGCTGCTAACAGGGGTGGTTTTTTATACGCGTACGCGCGCGGGCTTGCGCGTAGGTCTGGTCAGCCTGATTGTGGCCATGGCGATTGGGGTTAACGTTGTGCTGCCGGGAATGGCCACGGCTACGCCCGCTAATACCATCAACTTCCAAGCAAGGCTAGAAAATGCCGCTGGCGCCATTGCCCCAGACGGGTATTACAACGTCCAGTTCAAGCTGTACAATGCGCCCACGGGCGGTTCTGCCCTTTGGACAGAGGATTACACTGTAGCGGCTACCACCTCTATCCGGGTAGTTAACGGCTACCTGACTGCCAACCTGGGGTCAAATACAGCGTTTCCAAACGGTATTAACTGGGGCCAGCAGCTGTACCTGACTATGAACGTTGGCGGCACCGGCAACACGCCAACTTGGGATGGGGAAATGTCGCCCCGGCTCAGTCTGACTAGCGTGCCATCGGCCTTTGCGCTTAACAGCTACAACGGTGCCACCGGCTTTACCAGCAGCTTGACACTAGGGCAGCCTACCGGCGGCAATCAGACCTTTACGATTCCGGATCAGGGCGCGGCAGGTAGCTACACGCTGCTGACCACCGCGGCCGCCAGCGGGCAGTACATCCAGAACGGTACCACGCCGCAGACGGCCAACTTTAACATTACCGGCAATGGCGTTATTGGCGGCACGCTCAGCGTGGGCGGTGCCAGCACCTTTGGCGGCCTGCTAACCGCCAACGCTGGCGTGAGTGTGGCTACTGGATACACCTTTGCCAATGCCTCTAGCACGCTGCTGACGGCTAAGCCAATCAGTGTGGGAGCTAGCGGCAACATCGGCTCGGCCGCCGCCACGGTGGACACGGCCACTACTTTTAACGTCACCGCCACGGCCGCCAGCCTGGCGCTGACCCTGCCAACGCCAACTACGGCTACGGCGGGTCGATTGGTCTATGTTAGCAACGTGGGCAGCAACAGCTTTACCATGTACGGCCAGCCGGTGCCGGCCGGCGTGACGCAGCCGTTCATTTGGAACGGCACGGCCTGGACCACCACGGCCAGCATGGGCAGCCAGTACATCCAGAACACCACCGCGCCGCAGACAGCCGATTTTAACATCACCGGCAACGGCGTCATTGGCGGCACGCTGAGCGTAGCCGGTGCGTTGACTGCCGGCAGCATCACCACCACTGGCACCGCCAGTACTGGCGCCTTAACCGCCACTAGCATCACAGACACCGCCTTGACCACGGCTGGCATTGTTACCAACACCGCCGGCGGCGTTTTGGGCACGGTGAGCGTTGTGCCAATTGCCAATGGTGGCACGGGCGCCTCTACCGCAGCCACGGCTCGCACTAACCTTGGGGCAGCGGCGAGTGGCGCCAACAGCGATATCACCAGCCTGTCCGGCCTGACCACGGCGCTGTCTACCGCCCAGGGCGGCACCGGCACCACCGTAACGCCGGGCAACGGTCAGCTGCTGATCGGCAATGGCAGCGGCTATACTGTAGCCAACCTAAGCGGCACGGGAATTACGATTACCAACGGGGCGGGCAGCATTGGCCTAGCCACCACCTATGGCAGCGCCGCGGGCACCGCGGTTCAGGGCAACACCACGCTGACCTGTCCAACCGGCAGCGGCAACTTGACTGGCGGCGGTACCGTTATCACACTGGGCACCGGCGGCACCTGCGCAGGCCTAACTACCGTTAACAACCCAAGCTTTACCACCAGCGTTACCACGCCGCAGCTGACCAGCAGCGCGGGGCTTATCATCAACCCCGCTGGCACGCTGACCATGGGCTCCACCAGCCAGCAGTTTGTGCTGCAAGGCTCCAGTACCAGCACAATAACCGCTACCAACGGCGCCAACACTACTACCGTGGGCTTTACCGGCACACCAACCGGCAACGTGCGCTACAACTTTGACCAATCGGCCGCTGCCGGCACCTACGCCATCTGTACCACGGCCAACAACTGTGCCTATGCCACTACATCGACTACGTTAAGCGGCGACATCACCGGCGGCTTTACCACCACCAATGTAGCCAAGCTACAGGGCACCACCCTGACCGTGAGCAGCCTGCTGACCAACCAAATGCTGGCCTACAACGGATCGGCATGGGTCAACGTAACCACTGGCGGCGACCTAACTAGCAGCGTTTCTGGCGCCACTAACAGCTTTACCATTGCCGCTGGCGCCGTTACCAGCGCCAAAATCCTGGACGGCACCATTACCAATGCCGATTTAGCCGCCGGCAGCTTTACCAACATTACCGGTGTGGGCACCTTAGGTAGCCTGGCCGTGTCCGGCAATCAGACCATTGGCGGCACCTTGGGCGTCACCGGTGCGCTCACCGCAGGCAGTATATCTACCACCGGCGCAGTTAGCACGGGAGCCTTGACCGCCACCAGTATTAGAAACACCGGCCTAACTACAGCCGGTATTGTCACCAACGACGCCAGCGGTAATCTTGGCACCACCACTAACATCCCAATCGCCAATGGCGGCACCGGCGCCACCACGGCCAGCGGGGCCCGCACCAATATAGGAGCGGCCGCCAGCGGCGCCAACACGGACATCACGAGCTTAGGCGGGTTGACCACGGCTATTACGGTGGGACAGGGCGGCACCGGGGCGACATCGTTTACAACAAACGGCATTGTCTACGGCAACGGCACCAGCCCCTTGCAAACAACTGCAGCTGGCACCAGCGGCCAACTTCTGCAGTCCAATGCCCTGGGCACACCTTCGTTTGTAACAGTCAGCGGCGACGCCACCTTGGCGGTTGGCGGCAGCCTTACCATTGCCAACAATGCCATTACCAGCGCTAAGATTCTAGACGGCACCATAACGGGAACCGATATAGCCAACGGCACGGTAACCGGCGGCAATATCGCCAACAATACTATTACCAACGCCAACTTACAGGCTGGCAGCTTTACCAACATTACCGGCGTGGGCACGCTGACGGCCGGCACCTGGAACGCCAGCACCATTGGCGTAGCCTACGGCGGCACCGGTCTAATCACCACGCCAACCAACGGTCAAATCCTTATTGGTAACGGCACCGGCTACACGCTGGCAGGCCTGACCCAGGGCAGTAACATAAGCATAAGCACCGGTGCGGGCAGCATAACAGTGGGTACGGTGGCGTCGCCAACCTTTACCAGCGGTACCTTTACCAGCGGCAGTTCCTTAACGCTGGGAACCAGCAATGCCAGCAGCGGTTCAATCATCTTTAAGAACGCTGCGGGCAACGGCTCCACTACGTTAATCCCGGCCAACAACGCCAGTGCCAGCAACTTTAGCTTGACCATGCCAGTGCTCAGCGCCAACGACGCCATTTGTGTCCAGACGGCAAACAATTGTAATTTTGTATCAACCAGCGCCAGCTTGTCCGGCGATGTGACCGGCACTTTTAGCAGCACCAACGTGGCCAAGCTGCAAGGCAACAACGTATCTGTGAGCGCCGCTATGGCTGCCGGTCAGCTGGGCCGCGTGCTGCAGTGGAATGGGTCGGCCTGGGTAGATGCGCTTATTACCAACAGCAACCTAACCAGCGGCGCTTACAGCAATATTACTGGCGTAGGCACCCTGACCAGCCTGGCGGTGAGCGGCAACGCTACTGTGGGCGGCACCCTGGGCGTCACCGGTACCATTACGGGCGCCAGCACGGTGCAAGGCACACAGCTTATCAGCACGGTCACTACCGGCACTGCGCCAATAGTTGTCAACAGCACAACAATGGTGGCTAACTTAAATGCCGATCAGCTCGACGGTCAGCACGGCGCCTTCTACCAAAATGCCTCCAACATCAACAACGGCACATTGGCCACCAACTACGGTGGCACGGGCCTAAACACCTCTACGGCTGGCAACGGCACACTCTTAATTGGCAATGGCAGCGGCTTTACGCTTGCTAACCTGACGGCCGGTCCCGGCATTAACATCAGCAACACATCTGGCGGCATTACAATTACCGCACCAAGCCCAATCGGTACCGCTGGCGGTGACCTAACAGGTAGCTACCCTAACCCCACCATTGCCAAGCTACAGGGCAACACCCTAACCACCAGCAGCGTGGCCGGCGGGCAAGTGCTGCTGTACAGCGGCACGGCGTGGGTCAACTCATCGCTTAGCGGCGATATCGCCTTAAACGGCTCTGGCGTGGCTACGATTAACAGCGGCGCCGTAACCGGTACCAAGATTGCCGCCGGCACGGTTGCGCTGAGCAACATGGCCGCCAACTCCGTAGATAGCTCTAAGATTGTGGACGGCACCATTGTTAACGCCGACCTAGCCACGGGCAGCTTTACCAACATTACCGGTGTTGGCACCCTGGCCAGCCTCAACGTTTCAGGCGCGGGTAGCTTTGGCAGCTTGAGCGTCTCTGGCGCCACTACTTTAAGCGGCACACTGGGGGTAACCGGCGCCATAACAGGGAACAGCTCGCTGACGCTTGGCGTTGCCAGCACCACCAGCGGTCAGCTTATCTTTAGAAATGCCGCCAACGCCAACACCGTTACGCTGCAGTCCGCCGCTCAGACCAACGGTAGCTTTACCCTCAGCATCCCCAACTTAACCGCCAACGACACCATTTGTACCAACAACGTGGTCTGTTCTAACTACTTAAGTGTCGCCACAGCCGATGCTAACTACATCAAGAACACCACCACCCAGCAGGCCGGCGCCAACTTTAACATTGCCGGCAACGGTGTGATTGGCGGCACCCTGGGCGTCACCGGCACCAGCACCTTGGCGGGTGTCAATGCTACAAATGTATCCGCCTCCGGCACCTTAAACGTGACCGGAAACACCACGCTAGCAGCTGCTTCCGCTACCAGCGTCACAACACCATCTGTGACGTCAAGCGGCGCAACGCTGGCGCTGAACACTGCCAGCGCTGGCGGCACCATTACCACCAATGTTGGTACGCTTCAAAGCACTAACAGTGGTATTACTAACATCAATTTGAGCAACAATGGCACCACCACACTGCAATTACAGAACACTGGTGGTGGTGTGGCCAACCTCAATCTTTACAACGGTTCACTCAGCACCGGCACCACACCAGTGGTCCGTTTAACCAATGCTGGCGTGCTGCAGAACGTGACCTACAATGGTACTACAATTGGCACCGGCTACGGCGGCACCGGCCTGACCAGTTACACCACAGGTGATTTATTGTACGCGTCTAGCAGCACAACGCTTGCGACATTAGCAGACGTGGCCAGCGGCAGTTGTTTGCGCTCTGGCGGCGTCGGCACGGCACCAGTTTGGGGGAGCTGTGATCCATCAGCAGTCACGGCTATGGGCGCGGTGGATACCTACACCGGTTCTGCTACTGGAGCTACTATTGCCAGCAACACGTTGTACCTGCAGAATGCCAGCGCCACTCAAATCGGTATGGTAAATACCGCCGCTCAGACCTTTGCTGGCGCTAAAACGTTCAGCACTAACCCAATCTTCAGCGCTATGACTGCAGCGGGCGTTGTAGTGAATAATGCCAGCGGTCAACTCAGCAGCGTGGCAAGCTTGCCGGTTGCCCAGGGCGGCACCGGGGCTAGCACCTTTACCAGCAAGGGTGTTCTGTACGGTAACGGCACCGGCGCACTCCAGGCCACCGGGGTACCAGGCGTAAACTACATTTTGCAGGGTGATAACACCAGCACCCCCACCTGGGTAGCCATGAACGGCGATGCCACCATTGGCGCTGCCGGCGCTGTCAGCGTTACTGGCCTTAGGGGCAGTACACTGACCTTTACCGGTCTAGCCACCGGCAACCTGCTGCAGTACAACGGCACTGCATGGGTTAATGGTATGTTGACAAACGCCAACCTAGGTGCCAACACTAGCCTAACCAATGTCACTACCGTGGGCACGCTCACTGGCCTGAATGTGAACGGCGCAACCACTATCGGTACTGCTGGTACCTCTACCAATGTCACTATGTACAGCAACAACGTGCAAGTGATTGGCTCCGGCACCGGCTCCACTACCGCCTTCCAGGTTCAGAACACCGCTGGTACTGCTGTAGTGGGCGTGGACACCACCAACAACAAGCTAACGGTTAACGGCTCGCAGACAATCAGCGCGGCAACCGATGGGAAAGTCTTCCAGGTCCAGAATAGCCTAGATGGCAATGTTTTGAGTGTTAACTCCGCTACCGTCAACTTGGCCAGCAACCCCGGCGCGGAAGTCAGTGGCACGTTTAGCTCTGCTTGGCTGCCATATGGTAGTGCCACCATTACCCGTGACACCGTGACCACCGCCGCTGGCCTGGCCAGCGCCAAGGCGGTAACATCGGCTGCCAGCAGCGGTGCCAAAAACGTCCTGACTAACACCTTGGTTGCCGGCACCACCTACCTGGCCAGCTTTAGTATCATGAGTTCTACGCCGGCCAGCGATTACTACGCCGCCTACCTCTACAACGGCACGGCCGTAGACACCGGCACCGGCTACGCCCAGAGCTGCTACCTGGCCAGCTACAGCGTCACCAACAGCTGGACCAAAATAAACTGTTACTTTACTACCTCTACTAGCAACACGCCCACCGCTGCCAACGCTTTTGCAGTCTACAGCTTAACCACCGGCCGCACTTTCAACGTGGACAACATGTCGATTGTGCCCCAAACCATCTCCACGCCGCTCAATGTCAGCCAGGTCCAAATCGGCGGCGCCACCGGCAGCGGCCTCACGCTGCTGACCCTGGACACGGCCGCCGCCGCACCCACTACTTCTACTAACACGCCCGCGCTACTTGGCTCGATGTATTACGACACCACCGCCGGCGCGCTGCAATGCTACGGCAGCGGCGGTTGGGGCGCCTGTGGCGTGTCGCCTAATGTGGGCGTTAACCTGATTCCTGAATATGCTGGCGCTGTCCTAAACGGTTCTATCTGGCCGGGCAACAATGTGGGCACATTAACGTCTGACATCTGTTCTTACTCTCTGAATATTAACAGGGTTGCACCAGCAGAAGTGGTTTGTTCTGGCACAACGGATGACTACAACTACTACCGATGGACCAGCCCGCAGGCCAACAGTCAAACCTACGGTATTTTTGTGCGTAGCCAACTGCCCGCCACCTTCAAGACATTTGGCTCCGACATTTCTCTTATGGGCCGTACTACAAGCACGGCCAGCAATGCCGGCAGCGGCGTGGCCAACGGTGTGAGGTTCTCTATGTTCCGTGCCAATGGTACGCAATGTGGCGCCACCACCACTGTTACCACCGCTACCAATACCTGGGCCACCGGCAGTATCCTGATGAACACGGCCAACGCCTGCGGCTTTACGGCTGGGGAAGTGGTAACCTTCCGCATTGATGTTACATCGTCTAATAAGTCGATTGCGTACGCTTCTAACCTGAGCTTCCTAACTATAGGCAAGTAAAATTTGGTGCACTGCGCGTGTGCTTCTGGATCCAGTACCTATTACATAGAGTAAAACAGGGGTTTAGCCCTGATAATCGTGCTACAATATAAGCATTAGCGGCAACACCCATGCAACAGATACAAAAGTGGCTCAAACCAACCGCGCATAAACTGCTGGCGGCGGCAATCGTCGTCTTGTTGTTGGCCGCCCCGTGGTTGCCGGAGTTAACGCCGTGGCTGCAGGACAGGCAGTTCAAAATTGCCCAGGCTAGCGGACTGTTACCGGCCCAAAGCCCGGCTATGGCCAGCAAAATCAAGCTAGATGCTAAAACACAGACCTATAAGTTTAACGAAGGCTACCAATCCGACCCGGCCAACCAAGTTGGTCGCGGTGGCCCACTGATTACGGCCAGCTTACCTAAAGACGCCAGCAAGGGCATCACCACCACGGACCCGGTGAGCAAGGTGGACTTTACGCTGACGCCGCAGGCCAAATTGGGTCAGGCTCGGCAAGACGGAAATCGGATTTATTATCCCCTTAGTAATGGCGATGGCTGGCTGGTCTACAGCCTACAAGCCGGGCAGGTAAGGGAAGACCTGCTGCTCATGCGTAGCCGCTCCGATACGCTCCGCGCAGATTACAAGTTGGGCTTGGGTGATGCGCTGGCAGCCAAGCTGCAAAAGGATGGCTCGGTAGGAGTTTACGGCAGCAGCTTGCCTATTAGCGGCAGTGTGTCCACCGGCACGGCCAAGGATGCGGAACTGCTGGCCAAAATGCGCCAAAAAGCCGCAAAAGACACGCTGCTATTTACGCTGCCGGCACCAACACTCATAGGGGATAAAACAGGAGTAAAAGCTCACTACGAGCTGAAAGGAAACATCCTAACTCTAGTGGCCAGCGGCCTTAGTAAGGCCAGCTACCCGCTGGATATCGACCCCAGCGTCTACGTCGCCAGCGCCCAAGGTCTGATGTATGGCAATAACGAATCCAATATTGACTTTGACACCACCAACAACTTGCTCCTAAAGGCGCAGCTCAGCGGCGCCACCTTTGCCAGCTGGAGCAGTACCACTAGCCTGCCGGCTAACCTGTGGAACTTTGGCGTGGCAGTCAGTGGCGGCTACATCTATGTCGTGGGCGGGGCGGGTACCGGCGCGGCCAACGTGGCTACGGTGTATTGGGCACAAATTACGCCAGGCACCGATACCATCGGTACCTGGAGCACCAACAGCGGCTATAACTTACCGGTGGCACTCCGCGGCCTAAACCTGGTTGCCTACAACGACTTCTTGTACGCTATTGGCGGCAATAGCGGGTCCGGCGCAGTGAACACCGTCTACCAATTACACTTAGCGCCCAGCGGCGAGCCCACGCCACCCTGGACGGCCATGACCAATTTGCCAGCCGCCGTGCAGTACACCGGTGCGGCTGCCTATGAAAACCAGCTGTATGTCTACGGCGGTCAATCGGCAGCCGGTACAACTGGCTCTAATGCGGTCTACACCGCGCCAATTTTGCCCGACGGCAACCTAGGTAGCTGGACCACACTGGCCCAGGCATTGCCCGCGGCCATTTTTGCCCACGCCAGCGTGCAGTACAACGGCTACCTCTACGCCATTGGTGGTAACAGCGGCGGCACCCTGCGGACGACTACCTACTACGCCAAAATTAAGTCGCCGGGGGTAATATCCAACTGGATGACAGCCAGCAAATCGTTTGCCACTGCGCGGCAATCTAACGGCGGCAGCTTTGCCACTGTTTGGGCCGGATATTTGTACGTGTCTGGCGGCTGCAGCGCCCAAACGGGTGGCATCTGCACCACCTCTTTAAGCGACCTGCAGGAAACCAGCATTAACGCCGATGGCTCCTTAACCACCTGGACCACCCTCAGTCCTACCGATAGTGGCTACGGACAGGGCGTGGTATCGTTTGCAAACACGCTATATACCATTGGCGGCTGCACGGCAACAACCGGCGGAAACTGCAGCACGCTGGCGGCCGGCAGTAGCTACGGCCAAATACAGTTGGAGGGCTACATTAGCCCTAAGCAGACCCAAACTGGCACACCTAACTCCACGCTGCCAACTGTTGGCACCGGCACCACTAACGGTGGTCGTATGCAGAGCGGCGTGGTGATTAATAACGGTTTTATTTATAATATTGGCGGCTGCGTGACGGTGGGTTGTGCTAGAAAAAGCGGTGCGCAGATGAGTAAAAACACTTCTTTTGCGGCCATTGCAGCCGACGGTAGCCTAACAGCTCCAACCTGTACTGGCACAGGCTTTAACTTAGCTAATGCTAACAGCGTCTGGTGTGTAGACAGCGGCCACACCATTAACGGCGGTGGCACTACCGGTGGTATGGGTGCTGGTTACGCTACCGTCTATAACAACATTTTGTACTACGTAGGAGGCTTCGACGGCAGAAACTGGTCCAAGAAAATCTACTATGTTGGGGTTAACCAGGCCACCGGGGCGCTAACAGCTAGCTGGACAGCTGCCGTTGGAACAATTCCCAGATCCATGGGCAATAACTTTGCGTTCACCCGGAACGGCTTTTTGTATAACATTGGCGGCTGCTGGAACGGCAAGGCTGGTTCCGCAGGCTGTAACCACTACAGCGCCAGCGTTGTTAAATGTACCATTACAGCCGCTACCGGCGCCATTGCTAGCGGCGCCTGCGTTACCACTGGCCAACTCCAACTCGGGGCTGCTATGGGTACCATGGCAGGTGCCGTGGCGGGTAACTTTATCTATTTAGCGGGCGGCGCCAGTAGCACCTATAACACCTCAACTACGGTGTATCGAGCAGAAATCAACAACAGTAACAACATAGTCAGAATAGATAACGGTGCCGCCACCGGCGGCTGGCAAACCACTACGGCCAGCCTAACAGAGACGCGCCGCCGCGCCTTTGCCGCCGCTGTGAACGGTTATTTGTACGTGATTGGCGGCCACAACGGTACCACCAACACCACCGTATCCGACACTCAGATTGGCAAAATCGACACTGAAACCGGCGACATCACTAGCTTTACTGTTGTGTCTAACGCCATTACCGCTCGCTGGGACCTACGCGGCGCCGCCGCCAACAGCACCATGTACCTACTCGGCGGCTGCAATGCCGGTATCCCGCCGGGCAGCTGCACCACTCTAAACGGCAACAGCGAATACCTGCTGGCCTACAACAACTACAACGGCACGCCGGCGGGATATACTAACACGAGCGCCATAACCAGCGCGCGTGTGGGTGCTAGCTCTGTTATATACAACGGCTATATCTATTTTGCTGGCGGCTGCACGGCCACGGCCTGCAACGGCTCAACAGTGCGCACGCAAGTTGATTACGCACCAATTAACGATGACGGCACTATTGGCACCTGGGCCACCACCAGCTCCATGGGTACTAACCGCTCGTTTTTCAAGCTTGTTGCAAACAACGGTTACATGTATGCTATTGGCGGATCCGCAAACGGCTCATCTAACTCCAGTACCGAACACGCTACTATTAATGCCAATGGCACGCTTGGCGCCTGGTCAACCGATACATCGCTCCCCACTGGCCTGGGCGGTATTGACGGCGTTATCTTTAACGGCTATGTATACGTAACTGGCGGTAAGGGTAATGGTGCTGTGGGTTATGTGTCTACCGTGTATTATTCACAAATTAACACCGCTACAGGGGCGCTTGGCACCTGGACTACGGGCGCCGCCTTTACGGGCGGCCGGAACAACCACACGGCGTTGGCGTATAACAGCGCCCTCTACATCCTGGGCGGATTTGACGGTACAAACTATTTGGCGGATGTGCAATACGCCAAAATAAATGCCGATGGCTCCATCGGTAGCTGGAACTATACCGCCAACCTGCCGCAGGGCCTGCAGATGTCGAGTGGCTTTGCAGCCAATGGCTACCTATATTTGATAAGTGGCGCCACCGGTGCATCAGCCTGTTCTGCGGCCACATATGTAGCATCGATTCATGCCAACACCACTATCGCTAACGGGAACAACCCTACGGGCCTAGGAGGATGGTCACAGACCAGTGTGGTTATTGGCAGCGCACGCTACGGCTCGGCCAGTGCCTACGATGGCGGCAAAGCCTATGTCTTAGGAGGCGCATGCGGTACGACCATGGTCCCCAGTGGTGCCACCCAAAACTACTACTCTACCATCCAGTCGCAGCCACAGGTGGCCAAATACTCGTACTACATCGATGCTAACAACGATGTGTTCCCATCAAAAGTCCTCTATAACGGTATAGACAACGGCACCGGTGCCAGCTGGCAGCTGCAGTATCGCTCCGCTGTAGATGGTGCCACTGCTTGGGGCCAGTTATCGCCCAGTACTACTGCCACACTTGGGACACCGCAAACCTACACCGCGCTGGATGGAGCAGGGGTGGACTCCAACTTTGCTCGCTACTACTGGCTAGAAACCACCATAGACGACACATACGCCTTTGGTTACCCAGAAGACGTCACTCGTGGCCCCACCATATCAGACATGACGCTGCAGTTTGTGGCTAACCCGTCTAAACGTCTGCGCCATGGCAAGACATTTATTAACAACGTGCAGCAGCCGCTGGATGCGCCGTTCTAAGCCTGCTCTTGGGTTTTTTGCGGCAGTCCCGTCCTCTCGGGTTGCTTAAAACCTAGAAGCACACGAGTGGCACACCCTGTGGGCGTCTAGAAATATCGACATTTCAGAGCGGCCGCGCTAAAATATAAGCGTAACCAAAAAACCAACATGAACATAGACTTAAATCGCTTCAAAAGCGCCGCCTCAGATCAGCCCGCCGACCCACAGGCCAAAGCCTGGGCCGATTGGCTGGGCGATGAGCCAATACAGGGCAGGCAACCGCAGACGCCAATTGCGCGGCCTAGGCCGTCAGTCTCAACAGAGACGATTTTCTCCAGCGCACCGACGCCGCGTCCCCGGCAGGCAGCAGCATCCACGCAGCCCCAACCGCCAGTCACTGCGGCGCCAAGCACTAACGTTAGTATTAATATCTCTCTGCCCAAATTTAAAAAACCGCAGCTGCCAAAGCTGCCGTATAAAAAGATTGCCATATATGCTGGGGTGGCTCTGGCAATATTTGCGCTGGGAATCGCCATAAAAACAGGGGTGCAGGCCTACCAAAAATCGCACAAGGTGCAAGAGGCGGCCAGCGCGCTGCAGGCTGCTTCAGGCGGACAGCCAGACAGGCAGGCGCCTAGTTTTACGCCGCTCACGCCAGCCGGCCAATCGCCTAAGACTAACAGCTACGACGCCGCTAAAGACAGCTACAATTATATGGACCAGATAAAAGGTATGCAGCTCATGGTTAGCCAGCAGACATTGCCGGCCAAGTTCAGTGCCAGCCCGGCGCAGCTAGCAGATTTTGCTAAGTCGCTTAAAGCCAGCGCTACGCTGCCGGTAAACAAGGGTACCGCCTACCTGGCAACAGATGCCAAAAGCGGCCAGCAAATGGTTATTATGGCCTCAGACAATGTGCTCCTGTTTGCCCAAAGTGCCTTCCAACACTCCACGGCAGAGTGGGCCAATTATCTGAATACCTTGGCCGTGCTACACTAGATACGATGGCTGAAATTATAGCGATTCTCAACCAAAAAGGCGGGGTAGGCAAAACCACTACCGCTATTAACCTGGCCGCCTATCTGGCGCGCCTTAAGCAGCGCGTGCTTGTTATAGATTTAGACCCCCAAGGCAACGCTACCAGCGGCCTGGGCCTCTCTAAAGCCGATTTAGCCCACGGTACGCACGATGTCCTCCTTGGCCACCAGCCACTCCACCTAGTGGTGCAGCCAGCCGTGTTTGACGGGCAAATCTTTGTGCTGCCTACTGGCCAGTCCTTAGCTACGGCAGAAATCGATTTAATTAACGTGCCGGGCAGGGAACACGCTTTGGCCCGAGCCTTAAATGATTATGTCGCACAATATGATTATATTCTTATAGATTGTCCTCCATCTTTGAGTCTGCTCACCGTTAACGCCTTAACAGCGGCAACTAGCCTTATAATACCAGTACAATCGGAGTACTACGCTTTAGAGGGGTTAACACAGTTATTAGAGATTGTGCAGCAGGTGCGCAGCGGTCTCAACCCAGACTTAGAACTTTTGGGTGTCCTCATGACCATGTACGACTCGCGCACTACATTGTCCGAACAGGTAAAAGGCAACGTCGCACAATATTTTGGAGATAAAGTTTTTGACACGGTAGTGCCGCGCAACGTCCGCCTAGCGGAAGCACCCAGCCACGGCAAATCGATTCATGATTACGACAAATGGTCCAAGGGTGCCCGCGCCTACAAAGCTTTAGCCAAAGAAGTGCACAAGCGGTCCGGCGGACGTTCCGCGCACAAGGCATAACTGGTCTCCAGTTAGCCTCACCAAAAAATCTAGAAGCACACGAGTGGCGCACGCTGTGTGCTCCTAGAAATCCCAATATTTAGGGTTGCAACAAGGGCGTGGCAAGCCCCCCGCTGTGCTACAATAAACGCATGACA
>JAGQNO010000090.1 GCA_020428025.1 Candidatus Saccharimonadota bacterium
GTCTACGCAGCAGCAGCGGCAAGTAACAGCTACATGGTGATTCGTGCAAACTCGCCATTTACGGCATGGACAGATGTCACCTATAACCATTCTACAGCGGCGGGCATTAACGCATTGGTGGCATTATGACAAAATTACAGGACATCCGCCGCCAGAAAGCGCGAAACGATGCACAGTTTGAGCCAAACCATGATACGCCGTGGGGTGTGATTGTAGAGGTTAACGGTTCCACGTCGCCACCAAACCGGGCCAATATGACCTGGGTAGACATGTGGAACCGCTCAAACGGCCGTCTAGCCGTTATCAACGAGACAACGATAAAAACGGCAGGGACGCCAGTACAGTTAGGGCCTGCGCCAAAACCGCCTTATTTGGCCGTTGTAGGCACGTATAACGAGTCACTAAGCCCGACAGACACCACCACCAATTTGGGGCAGTTCAACACGCCACCACATGCGGCAAACCATCAGTATCCAACTGAGGCAACCAAAGGGGCAGACGCCGCACTAATCTACCAGCCAGCTATACAAATGCTGAAACTAACGGGCAACGGCACGGATTTAACGGTATCTATTCAACCGTTGATTTATTGGGTAGATGGAACGCGCAAAACATTCCCCGGCGCTGACCTTGACGTGACTTCATACGTACCAGGAACGGCGGGCCAAACTAAGCGCATTTTGGTTTACCTGGACAAAGATACAAATAATCTTGCCGTGGTTGAGGGAACGGCCGTAAGCGGGGCGATTCCTGTACCGTGGCCAGATGCACCCGATAACGCGATACCGTCCGACTTTGTGCGGCTGACGAACGGGCAAACGGCCGTTACAACCGCTTCACACGTTGATGAGGGGCGCGGCTTGCTAGGCGGTGGCAATGGGGCATTATCGCCATTTAGAGCAACGGCAGACGGGCAAATCATCATTGCGGAGAATGGCGCATTTACCGTTAGAACACCGTTGGTAGATGCCTATGGAGACATCATTACAGATTCACAGGGGAGGATAGTAACGACATGAGCGCAATTACACAATTAGGCGTGGGCAGTATCCCGCGTTGGACAAATTGGGAATACGCATCAGCAGCGGCACGAACCGGGGCAACTGGTTTTGTGGCGAGTGATGTGGGCAAGATTGCCAAACAGACTGATAACGGCACCTATTGGGAATTAACGGCCGTTACGCCCACATGGTCACAAATTGGCGTAAGTACGGTATCCGCTGAATTTACAGTGAATACAGAATCAGGTAACACGATTACCGTAGACGCTCAGATTAAAAAAGACGGGGCAAACGTTACCGAAGAATATAGCCTATTTTTTTGGTTGTCTGACTTGGCAAAGGATACCGAAGCGTCAGCAGCACCAAACGGCGGCGTGACGGTTGGAGATAGCAACGGCTTCACGCTAAAGGAACTGACAACAAACATCACATGGCAAGTCATTACCAGCAGCAGCGGGGCGATTGATTTTGTGATTGGCGACACAGGAACGCCCACATTTTACCTTAATGTTATTTTACCGGATGGCACAATCGCCACGAGCGATGCCATCACCTTTGCCTAACTATGTACC
>JAGQNO010000091.1 GCA_020428025.1 Candidatus Saccharimonadota bacterium
TGGAGAGACTGCGGTAAATTCATCGATATATTTTAGGATAGACTGGGAGTAGGGCGTAACCACTTTAATAATGGTCTGGCTCATGAGCGTTTCCGGCAGTGCGCCGTGGAAAGTGGCAATATTAACTGCCTTGGAGCGCGACAAAATCTGCCGACTTAAAACGGGCACCCACGGTTCATGAAAGTGCAAAACGTCAAACTGTTCTTGCTCTAGGATTTGGTCAATGGCGTCGCTGTCAACAGAGACAGAAAAGTGCGATGTAGTATGCGTAGGGGACTTAAAGTCTGTGCCGTTACCAAGCAAAATCATGCCGGTGGTGTCCACGTCTTCTAAGTCGCGCGGGCGAGGCGCCAAAATAGTTACATCGTGGCCGCGCTCAATGAGGCCAGCTCTTAAATCTAACAAAATTTCTTTGACGCCGCCCCCTTTGGCGACATTGTAGGGGCAGACAAGACCAATTTTCATAAATTCTATTATACCTTACGCCGCAGTCGTGCCCTGAGAGGAGGCGGCACCATGACGGCCATGTCTTTTTTATCGCCCAAAAGATGCGGGGTGTGGCTCTTGCTGTGCATGGTGCTACGGTGGTAATCCGCAAAGACCACCCGCATATGTTGCTCTACGAACTCGTTGTTAAAGTAGGTGTCGTGACTGGCCGCCACGTGCCAGACATCCATATCCAGCTTCTTGCCGCAGTTATCTAGATTTAGAAATTCATGAGTGGTTAGCCAGTGTGTCCTAACGTCGTTGATGCGCCACAACTTGGTTTCATAGGCCACCAATTCTTTAAAAAATTCTGGCGAGGTTTCTGCTAGCCGGATTTTGCCATTGCCAAGGCGTGCATACAGCCCGCCAATAATCCCCTCTCTAAACAGCAGTTTGTTGATTGATGGCAGTGGCCGCGCGGCAATAAGTCTAGTAAGTCCTCTAAACACCCGACGCTTGGTAGGGGAGTACAAAAAATCGTCCTTATGCATAAAGCCAACCATGCTCACCACCAAATTAACGCGCCCAGCAATCTCCGGATATTTTTGCAGCATGCGCGTGGCCACCACAAAGCCAAAAGACACACCCACAATGGTAATTGGCCGCTTCTTGAAGCGCAGCTTAATAAACGATGCCAGATAGTCCGCATAGGCATCAATGGTTGGCTTTTGACCAATGGTGGTAAAGGGATCCATACCGCCAAAGCCAGGCAAATCCGGCATAGTGACCGGGCCGTAAGTCTGCAGATTTTGCACCAAACCCCACCAGCGCTCGAGCTGCGCATGGTGCCCGTACAGCAGCAAAATCTCTCTTTTGGCGCGCTTATTACTTGCTGGCGCCACTAGCATGCGGCCGTGCAGGCCGTTCATATTGAGCGAATGAATAAACTCCGCCGCATCGCTTTGCGCTTGTTTTACCATATTCTTAGGCTCATTTTAACGTATTCTACCTCTGTTAGCAAGTATTTTTAGCCGTGACATTTTTGCCAATATACGCTACAATCAATCTGATTTATCCTTGTTAGGGCGTCGCCAAGTGGTAAGGCACTGGGTTTTGGTCCCAGCATTCGGGGGTTCGAAT
>JAGQNO010000092.1 GCA_020428025.1 Candidatus Saccharimonadota bacterium
CCCTTTCATATTGCAAAGAGCGGCCAACAAAAGCCCGTGATCGGGTATCGTTGGCCGCTCTTTTGGTTGTGTGATCGCTGCGGTTGTCATCCCCGCCCATCCTTGCGCCCGCTGGGGCGCGTTCTAAGCCCGTCTATCCCATTGTGTCCGTTGTCCGCTTTCGCGTCACTATGGCCGCGCTGGGGCTTCTAGGGCCATTTTATCAGCGATTTACGACATAGTACGCCTTAAAAGCAGCTTTGTGATCGTTTCGGTGATGCTTTGCGACTTTTTTTAAGCTAGGTCGGAAGGGTATAGGGTCAATAGGTCTGGTATGTCCGTATCTAGCCCGCACTGGTTCAGATAGTTAATGATCTCTGTCATCACGTCGATATTGATCTTTCGCGTTCGTCCGTTGTCGAAGTTGTAGAGTGTGGCACGGCTTACACCCACTTGCCGCGCCAAGTCTGTCATATTTGGGACTTCACGCCGTATTGCTGGGGGCCGGTTACTCTCTTGTGCTTGCAAGCGGTTTAGATGCTCTGCGATAGTCACCCTCATAACAAATTCCCTCGCTTTGTGAGTTGTCTCGTTGTTGGGGTCTATCATAGCGCTATCCTCATCTATTGTCAACAGTGGCGATACAGATTTATTGACAAACTAGACTTTTTGCCGTAAGATGATTGTCAACAGTGGCGATACAGTAAGCTACTTTTCGTGCGCTGTCAATCAAAAAGGGCGCGGGGTATAAGGCCCCACGCCCAACGCTTTGGGTGTACAGCCCCAAGCGCAACCCCATCATATCATCAATCTTTGTACAGGAGAATCACCGATGATCGACGACCCCCACTTTGACGAAGAAGCCGCCCGCGCCGTTGTCCAACTTGTTGCCGCCCTTGTTGCCCTTGCTGGGGCCGCTGGGGGGCTACTATGAGCGATAGCGCAACCAGTAGCCTCACAATGGGCGCGGTGCTTATTATCGGCCTTCTGTTCTTCTGTGGCTTTCTTGCTAACGTAGGGGTATTTGATGCAATAGACGGCAGGGAGCGACGGACGGAAGAGCTACACGACATTCAAATGACAGAGGAACGGGCGCAAGCTAAGGCGCGGGCAACCCGTGAGGCATTGGCTATCAATCAGGAGCTTCACGCCGCCGCCATAGAGCAGGAACGCCAACGCTTGGAGTTGGAGAAGGAACGCCAAAGCGTTGACCTCTACATGACCGCTGGGGGCGCGTATGTCCGCGCTGGGGCTTCTATCGCTTGGGGGCTTGGCATTGCCGCGCTTGCGCTGGGGTTGCCCGTGATGGGCCTCATATGGCTTTGGCAACGCCGCCGCCCGTTGCTTACCAGCGAGACAGTTGGAAGCGCGGCCCACGCCGCCGCCCACGTGTTCGCCGATGTCCAGCGGTCGAGGGCTTACGGCCTAGCAAATAAAAGCCCCGATAACCTATCGATAAGTGACAATCACGCAACCACCTACGCCCCGAAGCTCTCTAACCGCCAAGACATACAGGGACTTGACCAGCTACCCGCGCCCGTTGCCGCGCCGTCGTTCCGTCAACTGTTGGATATGGGGAAG
>JAGQNO010000093.1 GCA_020428025.1 Candidatus Saccharimonadota bacterium
GTGTTACGTCAAATAGAATTGTTTTACCAGACTGGTGAGCTATTTCAGACTTGTAATCTACAAAACTGCTGCGGGGTGAGAACTGGTAGTACGCAAACATAGCGGCCTGATACAGAAGTACCATGAGGACAAATGAAATGGGTATGCCGATTAGATTACGGATAGCATAGCTTTTGTCTATATGTCTGGATAGCTTTTGGGCACGGAGCTTCATATTATTTACCTTTCTTCCCTGCTTGGCTAAGGACGTTCCCGACTTTTTCGCCAATCTTTTCACCGGTAATCAGGGAAAATATCCCGATAGTCATGGTCACATCGTGAGTACTCATAAGGAACATGTAGGGTATCAGGACAAACAGGCCAGCAAGCTGGATTGGCTTAAGCCGGTCAACAAGTTTAGAGTTCTTGTAGGAGCCTAAGAAAATACCCAGCAGTAGGCCCAGAATGAAAGCTGTAAAGACAACAGCTATGACGGCTGCTTTTAGGGGGAAAGGGGTAGGTAGCATAGTGTCACCCCCCCCTAGTAGGCTAGCTCCAGTGAAATTTGAGTCATTACTGCACTCCCGCTGCCAATAATAAGAATCTGATTTATTGAAGTGTCCAAGGTTTTTACATTTAGATATAGCGACTGAGCAGCCTGGACGGAAATGGTGCTACCACTGCGGGTAATCTGATTCGCAGCAGAGTTTGCCGGGTTAATACTGAAACCGCCCGTCAGTGCAGGGTCGCTCTCGCCGGTAGACGTTGTAGAAAGTGTGGCCCTAGCAGACAAAGGCCCAGCAGAAGCTTTATCAGCATAAAGATTAGACGATAGAGATGGTATCCACTGCCCGGTAGGTGCTTGAATTGTAAATGCAGGCAGATTGTACCATGTGTTTGCCGCAGGGCTTGATTGTCCAGTTTGGGTTCCATTCAAGACTGTAACAGTCCACTTATCCTTTGACGCAGGGAACCCATACGGTGCTGCCACATTTGAATACAGCGGGCTGGTCAAAGCCATGTTAGGTATGTTGCAGTCTGTACCGGTAAAGACGGTCACAGGAGTAACGCCGCCGGAGAACGCGCCTACCTTAGTAACCTTGCCGTATTCAATGAGGTTGAATGGGTTAGCAGCTTGGGTGGCAATTGCGCCGTTGGTGGCTGTTAGGTGGTTAGCATTGGCTGTCAGGTCGTTAAAGTTACCTGCGCCGCGCCAGAGGCCAACTAGGCCGGACTCTGAGCCGGTGAGGTTGTTGTTCATGTTGGCTAGGATTTCAGCTTGAGTGCGAGCTGTTGACCAGGCGCGGGCTTCACCCAAGTAACAGTCAGCGAAGTATCCACCGCTGTTGTATTGACCGAGCGTTATATTTCCACCCTGTGTAAGTACCGTAGCAGCTCCAGCCGAAAAAGTGCTGACTGAGCGACCGTTAATGTAAATAGTAGCCGCCCCTGTTGATACATTGGTTACAACCACTGAGAGGTGTACCCATCGACGGAGAGGTAGGCTTTCGTTTGTAGTTATAGCGCGAGTAGCGCCGCTACCTCCATAGTAAACTGCGACTTGTC
>JAGQNO010000094.1 GCA_020428025.1 Candidatus Saccharimonadota bacterium
CCCGTAAAAGTAGCCAACGCTTGGGTAGCCCACCTCCTGCTCTACATCCCTGAGTCATACCCAATTGGAAGGTTGATTGTGCCACGTCGATCAATGGTAACAGCCAAGAAGGGGCCTGCGCAGGCAGGCCCATGGGCCGACAAGGCCCTCCAGCGGGGATTTTAATCCCCCGCCCCACGGTTACACCGTCCATTCCACATCCACAATTGTCTATGAGAATGGGTATAATAGAGAAATCAGGTAGAAATAGTAGAAAGAGCTTTGAGTAGCGGAAGGTTGAAATCATCAAGCAGAGAAGAAGGAAAGTTGGTTGAAGTGAGATGATCTAGCCATCTGTCGCTCAAATCAGTAAGGCGCGTGGTGGTGTGATTGTGACTCTGCGCCGCCCGCACGGCTTTCCAGACATGCTCCTGTGGATTGAGGTCAGGCGCTGCCGTCGGCAAGCGCATCAATTCTAAGCGCGGGTTATCAGCAACAAGCTGGCGCACCGCCTCGCCTTGATGCCAAGGTGCGCGATCCCAAAGCATAACGATGGGGACATCGGGATAGTGGTCTAGCACCTGCTGCAGGTGTTCAGCCGTGGTATCTGAATTGCAACGCGCCGCCTTCATCGCGATCTCTTCGCCCGTCAAAAGGTTGAGAGTTCCATAGAAGTGTTGGCACTCGCGGTTGGCAGCTATCTTGACAACGGGCGTTTGTCCTAGTGGTGCCCAGACATGAGTGGTGGTCGCTTGTAAGTAAAGGCAGGCCTCATCCTCGGCTAAAAAGAGGGTCTGTGGTGCTTCCAAATAGCAATCCACCACCTTTTTTTTCCAACGCGGCAGAATACTCTGCCACGTCATTTTCATTGCGTGATTGGTAGACACCGCTACTTTTCTGGTAGCTGAAGCGGCATTCCTTGAACAAGGCGCGATAGGATGTGAGGCTATCATAGCGCACCGCGTACCAGCGTTCAATGGCGGCTGCCAAATCAGGCACACTCCAAAACTGACCGTCACTGGTGGCCGCCTTTGTGCCAAACAGCTGGGCGGGCGTGTAGTGTTGCAAGCGCTCGCTAAGTTCTGCTTTCTGCTCGGCACTCAGGCGATAGTGATTCCCGCCTTGGCGTTGATCGATCAAAGCGTTCAGCCCATCGGCCAAATATTTCGCATACCAAGCACGCAGACGGCTTACACTGCAGCCGGTAATGGTAAGGATTTCGTCGACTTTATAGCCCATTCCATACAATCGCACCGCTTGATAGCGGGTCCGTAGCGGCCCATTGTTGGTATTCTGATAGGCGCGCATCAATTCTTCTTGCTTTGCTTCGTCTAGGAGTTGTCTTTTTTTGCTCATCCCTTCATTATACCACTTCTAACCAATTTCTCTATAAGATAGAGATAAAAAGGGTCATCGCGCTGTCGTTGATTGTCAACGCCGTTCAACGTATCCGATTCACGATTGCAGTGCGGTGAAACAGTTTCCAACCTCTCCCCATTCGCCATTCTAGACCGGAGCTACCTCATGTCAACGCTCACCCTTGAATTTGACA
>JAGQNO010000095.1 GCA_020428025.1 Candidatus Saccharimonadota bacterium
CGTCACTCCTGTTGCGGGTCCTGTTGCGTTCGCAACAATTCGCAGGCCGCTCCATGTGCCACCACTGGTTGAGCCAGGTTGATAATCTATCCTCATGCCAGCTGATTCCACGGCTGCTGCACCGCCTACGTAGTTAACCGATAAGCCATTCACACCAGCTGTCGTCACAGGCTGGCCGGCATTAGAAATTGCCAGCATGTCATTAGTTGGTACGGCCGCTGCTGAGATTGTAAGGTTCCGACCGGCTGATTCAGAAATTGTGTTTCCACTGTTATAGGCCGACTGAAGGGTTATACCAGATGCACAACTGCCCCACGCTGGAGCGGTATTGACGCCGCCAGATACTAGACATGAGCCAGCGGCTACATCGCTTAGCTTAGCAATACTGTTGGTGCCGTTGGCATACAACAAATCGCCAATGGTATAGTTGCTTATGCCGGTGCCGCCGTTAGCCACGGGTACTACGGCAACTGTTCCTAGCGCACCGGCTGCAGTATTTGTGACGATGCCGGCTGTGTTCAGACTTGATGCCGTCACTCCACTCGCACTTACTCCGCCGGATACGTTAATCCCGCCGGTTTGCTGCGAGCCAGGGTTAAGCTGGACTAATTGGCTGGCGCTCAGGCCGCCAACTAAGCCGGAGTTGAGTGCGTATGGTACAGAGGTTAGGCGGACATACGGCTTCATTTCTCCGTCCCAGCTTACAGTGCTTGCAGTCCCGCCAACGTTCATGCTGAGCCAAAGTGTATTTTGATTCCAATCAATGCCGCTAAAAGCGGTGATTGACCCCAAGTTAACCTGAAAGGTTCCAGCCGTAATCTGCACACCCTGACTAGCGCTTACAAGATAATCTTCTGTCCATTTAAGGGTACTGCCAACGCCCTGGTTAGTGCCATCTTGGTAGATTTTAAACTCCAGGTTGTACACACCATCTGGAATATTAACCCCACTGCTATTCACCAATTTTCCCTGAAAGCTAATCTGTTGGTTAATACCCGTGGCTGCCTGGGCAGGAGCCAAAAATGACCATGCTAGAAAGGCCGCTAGGAGGGCCAGCAGAACTATTTTTTGAGGGGTTTTTATTCTCACGTGCATAAGCTACATTTTCCCGTAAGTCTAGTGTACCCTGGAAATGCTTATGCTACAAGGGGTCAGCGACGTTTTTTCTTGCGGCGCGGCGGCTCATGCTCGTGCAACAGCGTGCGCGGCCGTATAACCTTAAATACGTGGTCTTGTTTGAGCACGGTACTGGGCGTCTTTTTTGGCTGGTGCCGCTTAGATTTTTTAGCCGATTTTTGCCGCTTCTTAGCCCTTGGCGGTCTAGTAAACAGCTTGCGTAGTGCCGCCCGCTGCCACCGCACCAATAGCCACAGCAGCACTACTAGCAGCAACCCGCAGGTTATCAGCAGGCCCAGCGGCACATACCAGAAACTTGCGTGATAGGTGCTGGTGCCTAAAGAGCCGTCGTAGCGATATTCTATGTCCAAATCGTATTTACCCGGCAGCAGATAGTATTTATTCCAACCCC
>JAGQNO010000096.1 GCA_020428025.1 Candidatus Saccharimonadota bacterium
ACATACGAATCGCCAAGCTGTTCGGCAAAGGTACCAGAAAATTCCAGCGCTTTTGCCAGCTCTGGGGTGAGATACAACTGATACGACTGTGAGATGGTGGTTTGTGCCTCCGGCATCTCAAGTGCTTCAAGGAGCAAGTCTGTATAGGCAATAATATCGATATCAAGTCGGTCAAGAATCGCAATCACTGCGCTCTCATCTTGCATCGCGAGTGCAGTCATAAGGTGCACTGGACTGACATGGTTTTGTCCGCGCTCGATAGCAAGCTCGTGCGCTTTGCGAATCGCTTCTTTGGCTTTGGTTGTAAAATTGTGAAAATTCGGCATAAAATCTATGTTTTCATTATACGACACTGGCAGTCATTCGGGCGGCTAGGCTATCCAGAACAGCATCTTACATTCAGTAATACGTACCAGGTCTTCGTATATTGCAACGGAATTAGCTTGAGGTCAAATCACTCATTAGCGCCACATGCTCCTTGAGGGCAGCCGCTAGTTTTTGCAGGTCTTCGACGGTTGTAGAGGGGCCGATGGTGAAGCGGAGGGTGGAAGAGGCGCGGGCGGCATCGTCTGAAATGGTTCGCACCACCACGCTCTCGCCGCCGCCCGCGCCAGCACACGCCGACTTAGTACTAACCGCAAAGCCGCGTGCATCAAGCCAGACCGCTGCATACTCAGTATCAAGCCCCGGAATAGAAATATTTATATTGTTTGCCAGTCGCTCCTCACCCGTTGGACCATTCAAAATCGCCTGTGGTACGGCAGCCATAATTGCCGCAATTCCAGTATCGCGGATTGTGCGCGCTCGCTCCGCTCGCGCACGCCAATCCTCTTGCGCCACCTCAATCGCTACCGCCGCCCCTGCCGCCGACGCAACATTTTCAGTCCCCGGACGTAGCCCCGCTTCCTGACCACCACCAAACTGATACGGCGCAAGCTCGATACCTCGCGCCCGCACCAAGACACCCGCCCCTTTCGGCCCGCAGCACTTGGCTGTATCAAGCACCAACAAGTCTGCACTTGTCGTATCAAACTGACATGACAGCCAAAGCGGCGCCTGCGCTGCGTCCACGTGCAGCCTAATTTCTGTCTTAAAGGCAGCCGCTGCCTCTTTTATATGCTTCTTTATATGATGCAGCGGCTGTATCACCCCAATCTCGCTATTAGCGTACGCGAGCGACACCAACACCGTCTTTTCGGTAAGCAGTTTTTTAAACTCTGCCACCTTCACTTTTCCTGTTTCGTCTACTGGTGCCTGCTTAATCACTACCCCACGACGCTCGAGCGCGCGCATGGTTTCAGTAATTGAAGGATGCTCAATCGCGGTCGTAATAATCTCCATATCAGAAAACTCACGACAATTTGCCCGCAAGCGCATAATCGTCCCCATAATTGCAAGATTATTTCCTTCTGTTCCACCACCAGTAAAGGTCACAAACTCTGGCCGGACCTGCAGCGCCCGAGCCACTTTCTCGCGCGCCTCCTCAAGCGCGCGCTTTGCCACCTGACCTTCTTTATGAA
>JAGQNO010000097.1 GCA_020428025.1 Candidatus Saccharimonadota bacterium
GCAAGGGCCGCATTCACGCGACTGACTGCTGCCTCATACTGAGCATCACCCGAATTCCAGTTGTTGTCAGAAAAGCCGGTAGAACCTTCCGCGCAGGGAACAAACACCAGTTCCGTTCCAGATATATTGGATGCGTATTCGGTCGAAAAGCTAATGTCTAGTCCCATTGATCCCGCTGGCTGGGATGGGTGGTCAAGCGGGACCGAAGCTGCGACTAGCTCGCCAGATTGATTCCACTGCATTGTGTTTGCCGCATGAACACCGTTATCGTCATAATCTGCACGGCCACCCATGTTAGATTGGCCGATTAGCAGTACAATATCCTTAATACCACCTATACCGGCATTTGACGCCATTAAGGTGTTAATAGTGGCCTTCCCTGATGACAATGTGGCTATAGAATAGCCGCGCACATTCCTGGCTGTGCCTGACCCCGCCGCTGACCTAAACAAGTCAAGTGCGCCAGACAACAACGTCCCATCGTAGGCGGCATCGGCAGACCATGCGCCGTCCACATTGATAGCCATTGTGCTGCCATGCCACACAATGCCAACCTTGTGGATGGTGTTAGCCATCCAGGGGCGTGCTGCGGTAGTCGTCCCATCATTGACCCGCAACTCCGCGCCGCTGACCTCAATAAAGGTTCCAAGAATGTTGCCCGCCACCGTAGCTGTTACCTCTAGGTAAATAGCGCCCTGCGTGTCGCTGATGTTGGCGGCGTCAAATACTGCTGCGACCGATGCGTCGCCGTATAGAGTTGGCTGGGTGGCAAAGTCAGCCCCCTTGACCTCAGTGACCACGCTGGACGCTACGGTATTACCGTTGGCATAGTTGAGGTACTTGCTCGCCGCTGAACTAGTAGTGGACATGTACTCGCCTGGGTTCTGGTTGGTGGCCCCAGACACATCTTCTTGCTGAGCAAAAGCGACCTCTACCTCTTCGCCAGAAAGCGATATGTTCACACCGATATAGGCGTAACCGTTTCCATTTGCCACTGATGAGACTGTGAAGCGTTGCCATTCTGTTGTAAGCGAGGTGGTTATAGTCGTGCTTGTATTACTATCTGGAGCAATAATCTGTACAGCCGTTACAGCGGCAACACGCCGCATCCATATTGAATTGACGTAAGTATTAGATGCTGACGAGCCGGGAACACCAAGGCGAAGCCTACCATTGTTACTCGTTGCAGTGATGCGCGTTGCCGTGCTTCCACCGAAGGGGTCAGCCTGCCCACCTGTTTTCGAACAGTTTGAAGTAGTCCAACTGCCGTTGGAAAAATCCTCTGAGTACAGGCACCGATTCTCCACCTTCCGTGCGCCCCTCCATGGCGGAGAGTTAGCCCCTATCGTGTAGTCGACGCCCTCAAAATCAGGCAGCAGCATGGACGAATTTGTAAAGCTCGGCGTACCACTGCCTATAAGCTGCGCCTGCATCACGCCATCTGAATCAGGATAGGCGGCGTGCCATACCAGGGGATTTGCCGCACCCCCAACCCGCGCCC
>JAGQNO010000098.1 GCA_020428025.1 Candidatus Saccharimonadota bacterium
CTGGGCCATTCTCGGGCCTTAAAAACAAGAAGATGCAGAATCAGCTAAACACTGAAGCACAGGTCCAGGATTATCAGGCTCAGCAGCAAATCAACTATCAGAACCCGAACTATAATACGGCGTTTGGTAGTCAGAATGTCACGTATGACGAGAACGGAAACCCGGTCTTTAATCAAACTTTAAGCGATGCAAATCAGCAACTAGTTGAAGGCGGGCAAAATCTCTCCAGGCAGGGGCAAGGGATTGCCTCAAATGCTCTAAATTCTTTCACGCCGTTTCAGCCTCAAGACCTAAGCGCCGAGCGTGATAGAATTGAAGGCTCTATCTATGGCCGGCTCACTCGAGATGTCGATTCTGACTACGCAAGAGAAAAAGAGCAGCTAGAGCAGACTTTGCATAACCGGGGAATTCCGCTAGACCCACAAGATCCAGCATATCAAAGATGGATGGGCGACCTTGACCGCAAGTATCGAGACATAAAAGAGAACGCACGCTTGCAGGCGGTCGAAATGGGCGGGAATGAGCTTACTAGAAGCTTTGGAATTGAAAGAGGGGCACAGCAGCAACAATTTGCGGATATTGCTGGCGTCTCTCAGCTTGGCTATGGATACATGGCTCCACAGCTTCCAGGTTATCAAGCGCCAACATATCAGCTAAGCAATCCAAGTGCATTACAAGCTCAGAATCAGCAGCTCGCGCTTGAACGCTTTACGGCTCAGCAAAACGCAGCGGCGCAGCGGGGGCAGCTCGCAGTTTCTCAGCAAAATGCAAACACAGCAGCCCTAGCAGCAAGCAAAGCAGGGGCCGCAACAAATGATCCATTTCCAATTTAGAGGGGGATATGGCAACACTTGAGGAAATTCTAGCAATGAGCGCAGCGGCAGGAGATAGCGATGCGCTTGCGGCTCTGCAATCAAACAATATCGGCTATCAGCTAAGCGGCGTCGGCTCAAGCATTGCTGAGCTTGTCGGAAAGACCGCTTTGCAAGACGCCCTTGCTAATAAACCTGTAGACCTAAAGGGCGCTGCCATTGCCTCAGCCCTCGGCGGTCTCATCGGTGGAATATCAAAGGGCTACGGAAATCGCGTTCTGACTCAAGAATATGATGATTACAAAAACGCCGTAACGGAGCTAGCCGCAGGCCGTCCCGTTGATGAAAGTAAAATTGGGTCCACGGTTTTTAATCTTGCTAAGAACAAAGCCGACATATTTAGAGCAGCGCGGGCCGCCGATATTGAGAAAAGGCGAAATGCTATTTTAGATGCGGGACTCCAAGCTGGTACGGTTGAAAGGGCAAAGGCCACGGCATTTGATCCGACTCTTTCACTCGTCGCAAACATGGACGCAGAGCAATTAGCAAGTCTTAGGCAGAAGCTTGGGCCAGAGGGGGCGGCGCTAATTGATGCTAATTTGAACAAGCTTGCAGCGATGAGCCCAAGCAGTCAGCTAGAAAGAGA
>JAGQNO010000099.1 GCA_020428025.1 Candidatus Saccharimonadota bacterium
TATGCCGCTCAAATCCAATATAGTGTTGACTAGCTCCGCGTGGCTCCAGACCAGGGGCGCAACGCCAAGTTGGTAGCCGGTTTCTGGGTCAAATTGCTCGCTTAGAACGCCGGAGGGCAGACGACGAGCCATGGCCCAGTCTAACAGCTCACGCGCTTCTTCAGTGCGGCCAATACCCAGGTAATACTGTGCCAGCCACAAGGTGCAGACAATCCAGGGGTTACCACCATACTGAGGTTTGGTTAAGAAGTAATCATCGCCGGGATAGCGGATGACGCCGCCAATGGGGCCAGTTTTATAGATGTGTTTTTCTACGGCAGCCAAGGTTTGTTCCATGCGGGGGTCGTTTAGAGGCAGCCGAGCGTACTGGAAGGGACCGTATAGACTAGAGATATCGATGCTGTTGTTATATTGCCAGTCGGTGTCGTTTACCAGTAGCTGGCCGCGGCGGAAGTAGCCGGGTTGGCCGTCTTTGGCTTCTACAAATAGCTTATCTAAGTTGGTGCGGATACCAGCGGCGGCCTTCAGCCAGCGAGCGGACTCTGCTGGATGCTCAAATTCCTGGGCGATGGCAGCGGCGGCTTCTAGGCCGGCAATGGTGACTGTTGTGGAGTACGTGGTGGTTAGGAAAACTTGCTCCCAGAGGTCGTACGTAGCGTGGGGCAGGCCGGATTCATTGTCTATGTAGCCGCTTAAGAAGTTGGCAGCGGGTTCAATTAGAGTGTGGTACAGGTTTTCTACAAAAGGTCGATCTCCGCTGGCCTCTAAGAACTCCCTGATCATGAATAGCGTAGCAGCGGTTTCATCCTCTTGAATAGCCAGCTCAGTGTTTTTGCCGTGCACCAGGGGATGCCAGGTTGAGCCAATAGCGCGGTCCGGCTGATATTTGTGCATCAGGTAGCCGGAGGTGTGTAGAGTGTCGCGGGCAAAGCTAAAGAAAGCCCTGGCTTCATCAAAATGGCCCAGTCTAATAAGTGGCCATAGGGCGTAGCAGGCGTCGCGCGGCCAGCAGTAACAGTAGTAATCGCGGCCGTAGTTGTAGATGCTGGAATCGCCGCTGGCCAGAACGCTGCCGCGGTCATCGCAGTGTGCCTTAATAATTAACAGTGATTTTTGCAGAGGTTCACGGAGTTCTTCTGCGACGTTTACAAGCTTGTCAGAGCTGGGCTGCAGCCATGCTTGCCAATATTGTCTGGTTTGACGCAGGCGATCAGCCATATCCATGCCCTCAAACATTTTGTGGGTGGCGGCGGCATCCATTTGGCTACTGGCAGCAACAATCCAGTAATCAATACTGCGGCTGGCGCCAGCGTCTAAGCTTACAGGAAATCTAATGACGCTATCTACGCCGCCGTGCTCAACTGGGTTGCCGGATAGTTCTCCGTCCTCTGCGTCGCGGAAGGTGCCGGCTTTGCCCTCTAT
>JAGQNO010000009.1 GCA_020428025.1 Candidatus Saccharimonadota bacterium
TTATTGGTGGTCAGCCGGGCTTTGTTACTGATTTAAAAAGCTCTATGAGCAGTTCGGCTTTGTATGCCAAGTACGCTAGGTCAGATCCTCACTGGAGGATTAGAAGTGTGGTTAGGCCTCCGGGATACGGAGGCGCCACTTGCCAGTTCTCTTACAATGGTTCCGGCCTTGTAAGCATGGCAAGTCCCACGCCCGCCTATGTTATTGTACCTGGTGCTGACGGTGGTCAAAATGTTGGCTACCAGACTCACCGGCGCGCAGACATTGTAGGGTCTAATCCTTATACTAGCCCTGATGGCTTCCAGTGGCTGGTGTATGATACATCTTCTGGTTGGATTGGCCAGAATATTTTTGGTCAAAACTATGGTGAAGGAAGGGGGTGCAAAGACCCCACTGCTGATTCGTCTGGCGACTACTCAAAGGCTAATATCTATCAATTTGAAATGGTTGGGAAGTTTGACATTAAAGACTCAGTAGATTTGGCAACTGTGCAGATTGTTGTAAACGGCATCGTAGATAACAGGGTAAAAGCATACGTTAACAGTTGTGAACTAAAAGGCTCAATGCCGGGTGCGTCCGCAAGCGATTTAAAAGACGGTTGGGTTAGGACTAGGCATGGGAGCACAGCCCGTTCGTTCATTTTTGAAAATCCATCTGGAAGCCCTTGCTTTACTAGGAAGGGTAATACTTTGCGCTTTGATGTGCAATCCACATATACACTTTCGGGATTGCTTATTACCAACATAGGCTTGCAAGCACAGTCTAATGTGGTGGTAGTTCCCGGCACGCGGCCTTACGTCTCTGTTGGTGCGGGCGATGTTGTGGCGGGCGCCCCTGTTATGACGTCTGCCGCTGGCAACACCTGTACTGCCCAAAACGCCCAGGCTGGCATTGCCGGCTGGAACAACAATCTGCCTGGCTACGCTGGGGCAGGCGGTAAGTTTGGCGTGACGGCACTAGCAGGCATAACTGGATTTGCGAGCGCTCAGGGAAGCAGTCAGAGCGGAGCGGGGTTATCGTTTGCCAACACAGGCAGCAGTCCGTCAAGCGGCCAGTATGGCGGATCATTTGGTAGTGGCGGGATTTGTTGGTCTCCGCCAAACACTAATGTTACAACATCAGCTGGTGATACCCTTGGCGGCATGACGGTCCAGCCGGGCGAGCACAAGACCATTCACTATACAGGGGACCTCTATATTGCCAACAACATTGTTTATGCTGAGGGTTGGGGCAATTTGCGGGATATCCCAGGTCTAGTCATCTATGTAGACGGCAATATATACATAGACGCTGGTGTAACACGTCTGGACGGCACCTATGCTGCTCGGCCTACCAGCGCTGCGGCAGGCGGGACTATTTACACCTGCGCCACACCGGGTAACAGAAACAATATTGCGACCGAGCCAGACTACTTCAATATCTGTAAAAACCAGCTGGTGGTAAACGGATCGCTTATTGGCAAAGCGATTAAATTCTTAAGAACTTGCGGCACTGTTGGGCAAGCCGCGGCAAACGAGCCGGTTACGACTACTGGTGGCACAGACAAAGGTACGTGCGGTGCAGGGTCCCACGCGGCAGAGGTCATCAACAATGGACCGGCGGATTGGCTAGGACGCGGTAACATGGATGCAGCAACCAATGACCAATGGGATTCTGTGGTCAGCTTGCCGCCAGTGCTGTAAAAAGCTTGTTAAAATGCTAACGCTTAGGATATAATCAAAACTAACATGAACGTACTTGGTGGGACAACAGACTTCTTTGGACTCGATATTGGCTCATCTGGAGTGCGTTTGGTCCAGCTGCGCGGCTCTGGTGCTACAAAAGCATTGGTTAAGTATGCCTACATGCCGCTAGATGGTAACATTGCATTGTCTGATGCCAAAGCAGACCAGACCAAGTTGGGCCAAGCCATAAAACAGCTCATTAGTCAGGCAGGTTTGTCTACAAAGAATGTAGCGGTTGGCGTCCCGTCGGCTAAGGTGTTTACTACAGTAGCAGACGTGGACCGGCTTAGTAGAGACGAACTGGCCCGCGCTATCCGCTACCAAGCAGATGCCCTGATTCCTACGCCTTTAGCAGAATCTAAAATAGATTGGGCCCTTTTGGGAGACAGTCCCACGGACAAGACCAAAGTAGAAATTTTGCTGTCCAGCGTAACCAACAAATTTGTAGAAGACCGACTAGACATGCTAGAGGGAATTGGTCTAAATGTCATTGCCTTTGAGCCTGACAACTTGGCTTTGGCCAGGGCTTTACTGGCCGCTGACGCACCGGGCGCCCAACTAGTCATTGACATGGGTCAGAAGAGCACCGATTTGGTTATTACCCTTGGCGGGCTACCCCGGTTGACTCGCGCTATCCCCACTGGCCTGGAAGCCGTGGTGCGCGCTGCGGCACAGAACCTAAGCGTCGATGAGAAACAGGCCAGCCAATTTGTCATGAAATTTGGTCTTTCAAAAGACAAGCTGGAAGGGCAGGTGGTCCAGGCAATTAGCGGCACGATTGACTTATTAGAAACAGAAATAGAGAAATCGATTAAGTTCTTCCAAACGCGTTACCAAGGTGTAACTGTAGAAAAAATTGTAGTAACCGGTGGCGCCAGTGTTATGCCAGAATTTCCAGTTCAGCTTGCAAACAAGTTTGGGGTCAATGTAGAGATTGGCAATGCTTGGCGTGGCGTGAGCTTTGCAGCAGATCGACAAAATGAGCTGTTAGCTATTAGCAATCAATTTAGCGTAGCTGTTGGCTTGGCAGAGCGGAGCGAAGCATGATTCAGTTTAACCTTTTGCCGGACGTAAAACAGGAATACATCAAGGCAGAACGTACAAAGCGCCTGGTCATCAGCGTTTGTATGTTGGCCAGCATGGTTGCAATTGGCATTTTTGTCCTCCTTATGTCTACCGTGCATATGGTACAAACAAAGAACATCGCTGATTTAACGGCAGACAT
Source organism: Candidatus Saccharimonadota bacterium (assembly GCA_020428025.1). Classification (GTDB taxonomy): domain Bacteria; phylum Patescibacteriota; class Saccharimonadia; order Saccharimonadales; family UBA4665; genus JAGQNO01. The sequence goes on from JAGQNO010000009.1 coordinate 2,950, forward strand.
TAAGACGACTACCACCAAAGTGCAAAACATACCCAATATTAATCGTATTCTAACGGTGCAAAATCAGATGGGTGCCTTGAGCAAGCTTCACAACGAGAAGTACGCCGCCTCACGGCTATTTAGTTACCTGGGTCAGGTTACTCCTTCTGGCGTGACAATTAGCAGCACAACTGCAGATTTTACACAGAACACGCTGATGCTTACTGGCAACGCCCCGACTATGTCGGATGTGAACAAGTTTGTAGACACGCTTAAATTTACCACCTATAAAATCGATGATGCTGCTGGTGGCAAACCATTCTCTCGCGTGGTATTAAGCAACTTTAATGTGGGCGAAAAATCCACTAGCTACTCAATTACGCTTACCTTTGATCCGGTAATATTTGATAACACCAAGTCCATTACTATGGTTGTTCCAAACACCATTACCACGCGCTCTGTAACTGACCAGCCATTATTTAAGAGCCCGGGGAGCCAGCAATGAGCACACCAAATCCGTCACAAAAAAGGCAGCTAATAGACAAGGCTAATCAGCGAGTACTTGTTATTACAAGTCTAGCCGCATTTATTGTGATTTTCTGCTTGGTTGCATCTAAGACATTATTTGGACAATTGCTGTATCAAAACAGAATCGTGCAGGCCAAAAAAACGACTTTAAGCCAACTTAAGAAAGATTTTTCTGCCGCACAAAATCTAGAAACTGCCTACCAGGCATACATAAGTACGCCGCAAAATGTCATTGGCGGCAATCCAAGCGGAAGTGGCCCTAACGATGGTGACAACGGCAAGATCGTTCTAGATGCGCTGCCCGGTCAATATGATTTTCCGGCGCTGGCCACGAGTCTTACCAAGCTCTTAAGCGGCCAAGGTGTTAAAATCCAGAGCATTAGTGGTACTGATGATGAAGTTGCCCAGTCAGAGCAAGCGCAAACTGCCACCCCGCAACCAGTGCCTATACCATTCCAGGTGAGCGCAAATGGCAATTACCAGGCCATAGTTAACACGGCTAAGACGTTTGAAGCATCAATACGTCCAATTCAGGTGCAAACGATTACTTTATCTGGCGATGACGCCAATCTTAATCTAACACTTGCCGCACAAACCTATTATCAGCCGCAAAAAACATTTAACCTATCTACAAAGGTGATTAAATGAAACAAAAAGATGTAATTTTAATAGTCGTTATTGCCGTTGTAGCCGGGATACTATCGTTTATTATTTCCGGGCTGCTCTTTGTGACGCCAGAAAATCAGCAGCAAAAAGTGGAAGTCGCGCCGGTTATTACAACTCAATTCACTACACCAGATAGTAACTACTTTAACAGCGCTTCCATTAACCCAACGCAAACTATTCAAATTGGAAATAGTAATAACCCAGCCCCGTTTGGCAACGGGCAATAACGGCGGACCGCGGCTATGAGCGTGCTGTCGGCAGCCTCACAGATCCAGGTGGAAGAGACGCTTGTTAGTGAGGGTGTAATTACAGAGGCCGACTTGCAAGAAATCCGCGCTGTCGCAGAGCGCGATAAGCTGCCGGTGTTTAGCCAGCTAGTGGCCAGCGGAAAAGTGTCCAACGAGCAGCTTACCAAAGCAATCGCTGTGGTCACCAAAGTACCCTACGTTAACCTTACTACCGCCAAAGTTGACCCAAAAGTTCTGGATTTACTACCGCAAGAGGTGGCGGAACGCTACATGGCGGTGCCACTTGGAGAGATGCAGCACCGGCTGGTAGTGGCCATGTTGGATGCGGACAACATTCAGGCGGTTGATTTCTTAAGCAACAAAGTAGGCCGCGCCTTAAAAGTGTACTCCGCATCAGAGGAGGGGATTAGGGCGGTCCTTAAGCAGTATAAGGCCAACATTAGCGGCCAAGCTCTAGATGAAATCAGTCAGCTAGGCGACAAAGTAGATGCCGATAATGCGCGCGTGGAAGCCGCTAAGCGCCGTCCCGGTGAGCCAGAGATTACCACGCTTGTCCAAGATTCGCCCATATCCAAAGCACTGAGCACGATTTTGGAATACGCCGCCAAAAACAGTGCCTCTGATATCCATATTGAGCCGCTAGAAAAAGAGCTTAAAATCCGTTGCCGCATAGACGGCGTATTGCGGGAAATCATGAAGCTGCCCAAAAGCACAGAGCCACCACTTATCTCCCGTATCAAAATTTTAGCCAACCTGAAAATCGATGAGCACCGTATCCCGCAGGACGGTGAGTTTAGTATAAAAGTTGCCGACAAAGCCATTGACCTACGTATTGCTATTAGCCCTGTTATCTGGGGTGAGCAGGTCGTTATTCGTTTGCTGGACAAGACCGGTACCAGCCTAAAATTAGAAGACATGGGCTACCGGGGTCGCGCGCTACGTAGCATCCAAAATGGCCTAAAACAGACCCACGGCATGATTCTAACTTCCGGCCCCACCGGCTCCGGTAAATCAACCAGTCTGTATGCGCTGCTGCAAGAGATTAAATCGGATACCGTCAATATTGTCACCCTGGAAGACCCAGTGGAATATAAAATGGACGGTATCAACCAAATTCAGGTTAATGCCGATGTTGGCCTAACATTTGCCACCGGCCTGCGTAGTATTTTGCGCCAGGACCCCGATATTGTCATGGTTGGAGAAATTCGCGATAAAGAAACCGCCGAACTGGCTGTTCAAGCTGCGCTTACGGGGCACTTAGTGTTCAGCACGCTGCACACCAACAGCGCCGCTGGCATTCTGCCGCGTCTTTTAGACATGGGCATCGAGCCATTCCTAATCGCCAGCACTGTCCATACTGTAATCGGTCAGCGGTTGCTGCGTCGGGTGGGCAAACAAAAGGAAACATATCAGTCTGATGCTGCAGAAACGGCAACAATTCAAGCCACGCTACATAACCTACTACCCAAAACGGCAGAAGAAGCTGCTAAGGTTTCTGAAGATTTAGGCCATGCAAACTTGCCTCTTATAGGCCAAAGCGCTTATACTTTAACCAAGGGTGTGGATTCTCCGGACGCACCCGGTGGCTACAGCGGGCGGATGGGTATTTATGAAGTCTTTGACATCAGTAACGAAATCCAAAAGCTAATTCTGCAGCGTGCCACCAGCGCGGACATTCAAAGAGCAGCCATAGAGCAGGGCATGGTCACCATGCGCCAGGATGGCTACCTAAAGGCCTTAGATGGGTTAACAACCATAAACGAAGTAAACCGCGTGGCAGCCGCGGAAAACGCATAAGAAAAGAGTGGGAATATGCAAGCAGCACCAAAAATCGAAATCCTGTTAGAAGAAGTTATTAAGAAGAAGGCATCGGACTTGCACTTACAGGTTGGTTTGCCGCCCATGCTGCGCGTAGACGGCGCTCTTGTTCCTGTAGCTAGCGCCGACGTTTTAAACGATGAAGCCGTAGAAACTCTAATCTTTGCCATTTTAGACGAGGACCAAAAGCAAATCCTCCTTAAAGACAAAGAGTTTGACTTTAGTTTTGCCTTTGGCGATCTTGGCCGCTTCCGTGTCAACGCTTTCCACGAGCGTGGCAACCTAGCCGCTGCACTGCGCCTTATCCCAAACGAAATCCTAACCGTAGAGCAGTTGGGCCTGCCAGAAGTGGTGAAGAAATTTGCCGATTACCCGCGCGGCCTCGTCTTAGTTACTGGTCCCACCGGCTCCGGTAAATCTACGTCATTGGCGGCTTTGCTACACAAAATTAACGTAGAGCAGGGTAAGCACATTATTACCATTGAAGATCCAATTGAATATACTCACACCTCGTCCAAATCTGTGGTGGTACAAAGAGAAGTTCACTATGATACCTACTCCTTTAGCGCCGCGCTGCGCTCTGCGCTCAGGCAAGACCCGGACGTGGTGCTGATTGGAGAAATGCGCGACCTAGAAACCATAGCCAGCGCCATTACCATTGCGGAAACCGGTCACCTTGTCTTTGCCACCCTGCACACCAACTCTGCCGCGCAATCCATAGACCGTATGATTGACGTTTTTCCGCCGCACCAACAGCCGCAAATCCGCTCCCAGCTGTCTAACATCCTAATGGCTATCTGCAGCCAGCGTCTGGTGCCCATGATTGGCGGCGGCCGTATTGCCGCAGCAGAAATCATGATTGCCACACCCGCTGTGCGCAACATCATTAGAGAAGGCAAGACCCACCAGATGGATGCCGTAATCCAGACCGGCGCAGAATTTGGTATGCAGAGCATGGACCGCACCCTGGTAAATCTGGTGCACGCTGGTACGATTAGCTACGAAGAAGCGCGCAACTACGCGGTAGATATTGATGAGTTAGATCGGCTCATGAGAGGCTAACATGCTCAGTTTTGATTACACCGCCAAAGACCCCTCCACCGGTAAGACGGTTAAGGCGGAGGTTCAGGCGGACAGCCAGTCGGCTGCTATTAGGCTGCTGCAAGCCCAAGGCTTGGTTCCACTAGACATAACCCTAGGCAAGGGCATTGGCAGTGCACGCAAGCTTAAGCGTATCAAAGTCAAGGACAAGGTGCTGTTTAGTCGTCAGCTGAGTACGCTGATTAATGCTGGTCTGCCGCTGGTGCAGAGCTTACGCAACGTATCCAGCCAAACCACTAACAAGTCATTTAAGGCTGTTATTAACCAGATTATTACCGATGTAGAAGCCGGCTCCACACTTGCCAACGCTTTTGGGAAGCATCCAGCGGTTTTTAATAGTGTCTATTTGGCCTTGGTATCTGCCGGTGAGTCCAGTGGTACCTTAGATCAGGCTCTGGAGCGTTTGGCCGATCAACAAGAAAAAGACGCAGATATTATGGCTAAAATCCGCGGCGCCATGATTTACCCTCTGATTGTGCTTGCGGTTATGCTGGCAGTGCTGGGCTTTATGTTAGTTAAGGTGTTACCTCAGGTAAAGTCACTCTATAGTACGCTGCCGGGAGCAACGTTGCCGTTTGTAACCACGGCGCTGATGGCAGTATCGGATTTTGTAATTACCTATTGGTGGGTTGTAGTAATTTTAGTGGCGCTTAGCGCTGTTTTTGGCAGCCGATGGGGCCGCACTGTTGGCGGCAAACGCTTCATGGACAGAATGTACATGCGTGCTCCGCTAATCAGTCCGCTGTTTATGAAGCTCTATATGGCTCGATTTGCTCGCACCGGCACTACATTGGTGGCCAGCGGCGTGCCCATTATTCAGGTGCTAGAAATCACTGGTAGGGCAGTCAACAATGTACATATTCAAGATTCACTGCAAGCCGCGGCAGAAAAAGTCAAAGCCGGCAAAAGCTTGGGGGATTCCCTGGCCGGGGACCCAAACTTCTTAGATTTAGTGCCCAATATGATTAAAATCGGTGAGCAATCGGGATCCATGGAAGCTATGCTGGCCAAAGCAGCGGACTACTATGAAAAAGAGCTGGACAACGAGGTTAAAAATATCCAGACAATTATTGAGCCAGTCATGATGGTCATGATGGGTATCATCGCCTTCATTATTGTGGCTGCCGTGCTGTTGCCAATATATGGTCTGGCGGGACAATCTGCATTAACAGGGTAGAGCTTGCAATTTGCTTAACAGGCAGCTATTATTCAAGCATTAGCATAAAAGTAAGTACACGAAGGGGGCATTCGATGCTACACAAACTCAAACAGCGTAATTCATCTGGCGGCTTTACCATTATTGAAGTCATGATTGTATTGGCCATTGCAACACTTATTTTGCTAGTCGTTCTTTTGGCGGTACCAGCTTTGCGCCGCAGCAGTACAAATACGACCTCTAAAAACGACGCGGCAAGCGTTGCCGGTGCAATTAACAACTTTATGTCAAACAATAATGGCGCTTTACCGCTCGACATCTGCGGTACCGGCACAATAACTGTTTCTGATAGGACAGGCTGTACTAGTAGCACCAATAACGAAAGTATTAACATACAGGCACAAACTGATGTCACAAAGGTCACAACCGCCCCAACATCGGCTAACCCAGCAACAGGATCCATTCAGGTCTTGTTAAGAAACGACTGTAACGGCGCAAGTTCACGGTCAGCAGCCGTTTACTACGTAACACAAACTGGTAACAGCACCAGTAAGTGGAGTTGTCAGAGCGTTTAGCCACTTAAGCACTCAGAAAAAGGCTCCCGTTTGGGGGCCTTTTTTGGTACCATAGCTGCATGCAGACTATGCTTATGATTATTTTGGGGCTCATTCTAGGTAGTTTTGTAAATGCTCTTGTTTGGCGACTCAGGGCCCAAGAAGAGCCCACCAAGGCGCAGAAGAAGCTCAAGGCCACAGAGCTGAGCATGGTTACAGGACGCAGTATGTGCAGCCAGTGCCACCATCCGTTAGCTGCCAAGGATTTAGTGCCAGTAGTGAGTTGGCTGAGTTTGGGTGGAAAATGTAGGTACTGCAGCAAGCCAATCCAAGACACGCCGTTGCCTGAGCTTGGTTTAGCAGCACTGTTTGCGCTGAGTTACTTGCTATGGCCATCACCCCAACAGGGAACTATACTGCTCATGTTTATATTCTGGCTGATTTTTCTTACCGGGTTTATGGCTTTAGCTATCTACGATATACGGTGGCAATTGTTGCCGGATAAAATCGTCTGGCCGCTGGTTGGCTTGGCTGCGGTGCAGTGGGGGGTACTCTTTGTGACTGAACGCGCCGGGTGGTCGCAGGTCCTAAACACCGCGGGCGCGCTGTTGGTGGCAAGCGGACTGTTTTGGCTTATCTACCAAGTTTCAAAAGGAGAGTGGATTGGCGGCGGCGATGTTAAGCTTGGTTTAATCTTGGGGCTGCTGGCCGGCACGCCGCTAAAGGCTATGTTGATGCTGTTTATTGCATCGCTCATCGGGACGCTGGCTGCTGTCCCAGTGATGCTTAAGCAGAAGACGGGCATGGGGATAAAACTGCCGTTTGGGCCATTTTTGTTGGCCGGCTGTATTTTGGTGGTGCTTTTGGGCGATAAGCTTATATCGGCCTACCTAACAACTTTTGGGCTGTCATAGCTCTCCATAGTGCTTATGGTATACTTAAGACAGTAAGCAGGGTGGCGCTAGTCGGTCAAAAGCCATGAACAAACAATACAGAATGAGCGGTTTTACCATTGTGGAGACCATGATTGTGATGGCCGTAACCGGTATTATGTTTATAAGTGTGGTGCTGCTGATTAACGGCAAACAGCAAAGGGCACAATTCCAGTTTGCCGTCAAAGACGTACAGACACAGATTAGACAGATAATGACAGAGACCACGGCAGGCTATAACCAACTTGGCAACAACACGTGCAGTAGTTTTGGCGGCAAGCCCAAACTTGCTACCGGAACAACTGATACACTGGGTACCAACGCGAGTTGTGTTTTCCTGGGCAAAACCATAATTTTTAGTCAGGACAAAGAATCGTTTTTAGTGGCACCGGTCATCGGGCTTCGACAGCCCATAACCACCGACTTCCAGGGTGTCTTCGCAGCAGATTTAAACAGCTCAAAACCGATTTTGAGCACGGATACTATAGCGAGCCAGATGATGCTTCAGTTTGGTTTAAGCCCGGTAGCAATGTACGTAGGCGATGACCTCGCGCAGAAGGTGGGCAGCGTGTCGTTTGTATTGACGCCAGGCGTCAAAGACATATCGCCCGGCAATCAGGGCACAACATCGCAGAATCTGAACATAGTGGCTGTAACCAACGGTAGCAGTTTGGCTAATAGCATCGATGCGGAACGCAGCGCAGTAGAAACAGCCATGCAAAACGGCACTGTTAGCAGCAGAGATTATATAAATTCCACGGACGATAAAGTAAAAGTATCGATTTGCTTTAACAGTGGTACTACCAATCAGTCATTGTTGCTTACCATAGGTAACGGAGGCAACGGTATTGGCCTTGGTAGTAAAATATACGGTGTCCAGAACTGCGGGGCGGCATGAGTAGGCGGCAACAATCCGGTTTTACCATTGTGGAGATGATGATTGCTACGGCTATTTTCTCTATTATCTTACTGATTATTACCGCTGGGGTCATGGCATTTTCCAGGCAGTACATGCGTGGCCAGACAGCCAGTAACTTGCAGTTTACAGCACGGCAGGTCACCGCTCAGATGGGGCAGGATATACAATTTGGTACTGGAGTGGAGGCCGCCGGTCCGGTGCAATTTAAGACAGACCTTACCTACAAAGTGGGATGTTATCGCATTGGCGCAAATATGTACCTATATCAAATTGGCAGCCAAGTTAAAGACGCCCAGCATGGTCTAATAATGATTCCTAACCAGGCAGCTACTTGCAGCACTGTTACGCTTGATGCTGATACCCTAAAAAACGCTCTAGATACCGCAAAAGGTGCTCGTGAGTTGCTGAGCCAGGGTCAGCGTTTGTTGCAGTTGAATGTAAGTAGTGTTGGTAGTGCTACGCATGCTTTAGACATAGTTCTTGCTGGCGGCGATGACGACTTATTTACACCTACTGTTACGCCAAGTACTACTGCCTGGGAGCAGCTCAAGTGCAAAGCTCAAACGGGCCAAGAATTTTGCTCAGTAACTTCACTTCACACAGTAGCAGTTGAACGGGTATAATGAGAAAAACATGAGCAGTATAAAATATCATCGATTGAATCAGCGGGGAATCGGGTCGCTACTGTTTACCCTGATCATGATTGTGATTATTAGTCTTATTGTGTTGGGGTTTGCTCAGCTGGCGCGTCGTAATCAACGGCAAACGCTAGACAGCCAACTCAGTACCCAAGCTTATTACGCGGCTGAATCCGGTGTCAATGCGGCATTACGCATAGTTCGTGGCCCACACACCTATGAGCCCGGAGATAAAACAACTTGTAATCAACTGACTGACAGGCATGGCGCAGTATCTAAGTTAAGCCCAGGAAGCGAAACAAGTGTGAAGTATACCTGTGTGCTAGTAGACGAAGGAGCACAAGACCAGCTTGTCTACCAAAATGTTAGCACTAGCTCGGCTATTGTGGTGCCTATTAATCCCGACGGTAGCCTGACGCAGCTAAAATTTACCTGGGACAAGCCTAGTGGAGTTCCTGGGTCCGTGAGTGACTGTACCAATGATAACAATTTGCCATCTGCCAGTAGCTACGCCTGTCCTTACGCCATGATGCGTATAGATATAGTACCCCTTGTCGCTGGAGCAACACACACTATCGCAAGCTTGCAGTCTGGCAACAAAACTTTCTTTGTTAAGCCTACAAATGGTGGGTCCGGCAGCTTTGCGTTGAGCACATCCGACCCACTGCAGCGTGCAAGCTGCACAAACGGCGCAGGCTGTAGCGTTGCCATAACGGGCATGAGTGGCTCGTATGTGCTGCACATCTCCACCGTCTACCGGGACATACCAACTTTGAGCATTAGCCCTAACTCCGATGTTAAACTGGCAGGCGCTCAAGTAACTGTGGACGCTACGGGTAGAGCTGAAGATGTTCTGCGCCGCATTCGCGTCCGAGCTCCTATAGACAGCCGGCGAGTGTCCGTTACTGGAGCAATTATCAGCAATCAATCCATTTGTAAACGATTTGAAATTGGCGGGAGTGCCGGCTACAGCGTATCGTATCCCGCTGGTCTAAACTGTCCTTAGTCTTCCGATTCTGGCGCCGGTCGCCCGTGAAACTTCTGATGCACCTCTTTAAGATGTGGGTCCGTAACATGTGTATAAATCTGCGTCGTGGCAATGTTGCTGTGGCCCAGCATAGCCTGTACGCTTCTAAGGTCTGCGCCGTTCATCAGTAAATCCGTGGCGTAACTATGGCGCATGGTGTGTGGGCTGACTTTTTTGGTAATGCCGGCCATCAGCGCATATTTGGCCACGCCGCGCTGCACACTACGCGGTGTCAGGCGCGTAAAGTTGCCGCTGCGGTCTACCTCTTTAACGCCGCTGTATCTTATGAACAGGGGCTTGGTGTTGTCTTGGCGTTTATCCATGTATTTTTGCACCCAGTAGGCCGCGGCTTCGCTAATAAAAATAGGCCGATCTTTCTGCCCCTTACCGCGCACCGTAAATTCGCGCCGTTTTAGGTTTATGTGGTCGCGGTCCAGCCCGGTTAGCTCGCTGACGCGCAGACCAGAGCTAAAGAGAAGTTCTAGGATGGCGCGGTCCCGTAGTCCCTGAATGGTGCTTAAATCCGGCTGATCAAACATCCGCTCCAGCTCTTCTTCTGTTAAAAAGGTGACTTGCTTGCGCTTGGTGCGCGCCAGCTCAATTTTGTCCGCGGTCATGGCAGTCAGGTTGCGTTTGGCGCAGAATTTTAAGAAACTCCTGAGCGCAATTAGGTGGTAATTTAGGGTGGATTTGCCTAGTTCATCAGAGGTGTTTGTGCCAAGCCGATTTAGCCACAGCCGCCATTTTCTAATCATTTCTGCATCGACCTGCTGCACGGATATATCATCCCCGGCAAAATCTAGTAGCCGCTGCAGGTAGTGATCGTAGTTAGCAATGGTTTTCTGGGAGCGGTTTTGTTCAATTTCTAGGTACTCCAGAAAATCGGTTTTGGCTTTTTTGAACTGCATATGGTTATTATAACGCTTGTTTATGGGCTTGTCCTGGTGAGCATATAGAGTATGGTCTATAATATAGACTATAATCTATATGCGCGTGAGGAGGACCCATGAGTAAAGAGCACGATGAGTGGGTGCTAGCTATGATTAAAGACAAAGACCCTGATCTGTACCGGGCGGTTCTGGCAGAGCAGGACCCCAAGCTTGCCAAAGAGTTAGAGACGGAAGAAAAGCAGGCAGAGGCTAAGCACCGTCAATGGCAAAATCGACAGGCAATTATGCTGGAATTTTTTAACGCCATGGCCGCCAAAAACTGGCAGCAGCGCGATTTTGCGGAGCAGCTTGGCGTATCCCAGGCTACCGTCAGCAGCCTTTTAAGCAAACGCGCCAATCCGCGCCTGTCCAGTTTATTAAAAATGGCAGACACGCTGGGCCTGGAGCTTACGCTAAAATCTGCTAAAATTAAGGAGTAACAGGAGACCTTAATGGAACGAACCTTAATAATTATGAAGCCCGACGCCGTCATGCGCGGCATTGTTGGGGAAGTGCTGACCCGCTTTGAGCGCGCTGGTTTTAAAATTGTGGGCGTCAAAATGCTGGCCCCTAACTACGAGCAGCTGCACAAGCACTATGAAGGCATCGGCACGCTTAAGACGCGCCGCGGCGAGCAAATTTTTGAAAACCAACTGCGCAACATGCAGGTTGGCCCGGTCATTGCAATGATTTTGCAAGGTGTTGACGCCGTAGAAACGGTCCGCAAAATGGTGGGCGCCACAGAACCTAAGTCGGCACTGCCTGGCACTATCCGCGGCGATTACGCCCATGTCAGCTACACCCGCGCCGACGGCAGCGGCGTTGCCATTAGCAACATCATCCACGCTTCTGCGGATGAAAAAGAAGCCCTAGAAGAGATTGACCACTGGTTTGCCGGTCAGGAAATCTTTGCCGATTACCAGACGGTGCACGAGATGTTTACGCAGCCGCGCAAGAAGCCGAGTAAATAGGTTAGCCCCCCTGATTTGCTTCGCAAAATCATGAGCTCGTCGGAACAAAGGAAAAAATGTAAACCCATTTTCTTTTGTTCCTTCCTTGCCCCCATAGTTCAATGGATAAAATAACTCCGTCCTAAGGAGGAGCTCCACGTTCGAATCGTGGTGGGGGCACCAAATCACTACGTACACCTGACTGACTATAGTCTATACACTCACCAGACGTACGGGCGGCATAAAATGGTACAATACGCTTATGGCAAAGCCAAAACCAACAAAGTACTTTAAAGATCAGTTTGACGATGAAGAGGTTCTGCATGTTTTCAGACGCCACCCCGTGGTTATGCGCAAGGGGATTGTGCTTTGGTCGCTGGCTATGTTGGCCGGGCCGCTCTACATCTTAATCTTGAGCTTTATTTACCGCAACGACCCCACTAAGTACCCGTCAATGGGTGCTTTTTATGGCAGTCTCATAGCCAGTTTTGTGCTGGCGGCCATTGTGTTTGCTCCCAGCTACCTCAGTTGGTATTTCAGTATTTTTATAATCACAGATCAACGATTTATTCAGATTACGCAGAAAGGGCTGTTCCATCGGGCAGTGGCCGATATTGCGCTGAATCAGATTCAGTCGGTTAACTACGAAGTGGCGGGTTTGCAGGAAACGCTGCTGGGATTTGGTACAATAAAGATGCAGACATATATTGGCGATGTGACAATCCATGAGGTGCATCATCCGGCCAAACTGCAGAAAAAGCTGGTGGGCATCTTGCGTGAGTTGGGCGTGGGCCTGACGCAGGGGCAGCCCAACCAAGCAGAGCACACGCCAATCGGTGACTAACAGAGTATGAAGAAGAAATTACCCAAACTACGTAAACCCAACTTGCCTGCGGCGATTAAGCGTCGTAAGTCAGCAGAAGATAAGGCCACAGAAGCCCTGGCCAACGTGCCGCGCATTACTAATGAGACCGTGGCGGAGCACAGGGAAGAGGTCTTAGGCGGCGCCCGTAAGTACATTTACCCCTTGCAGCACTCCAAAAAGCGCCTGGTCAAGCTGTCTGTAAGTGTGGTTTTGCTGGCAATTGTACTGTTCTTGGTCGGAACCGTGTTAGCGCTATATAAATTTCAGAGCACTTCTGGTTTTATGCATGGCGTCACGCAGGTAGTGCCGTTCCCGGCAGCCAAAGCTGGCTCGTCCTGGGTGTCATATGACAGCTATTTGTTTGAGCTACGACGCACTATGCACTACTACACCACCCAGCAGGGGGCAGATTTTAAGCACAAAGATCAGCCACTCCTTAAGCGCCTTAAGCAGCAGGCCATGGACCAGGTAATCCAAGACGCTTACGTTAAACAGCTGGCCAAACAAAATAAAGTTAAAGTAACCGACGCCCAGGTTAACGCCCAGATTAATATGCTGCGGCAGCAAAATCGACTTGGCAGCAGCGACCGCGAATTTGCCAACGTCCTAGGCGAATTTTGGGGTTGGAGTCCAGCCGACTTTAAGCGTGCCATTAAGCAGCAACTGCTAGCGCAAGCTGTGGTCTCTAAGCTAGACGTACAGACTCAGAGCCGGGCCGCAGTAGCCCTTAAGCAGCTGCAGGACGGGGCAGATTTTGCCGCCGTAGCAACCAGCTCAACCGATGACGCCACCACAAAAAATAACGGCGGCCAATTTGCCGGTGTTATTGCGGCCAATGACACGGCCATCCCACCAGCCATTGTATCTCAGTTGTTTAAGCTCAAAGACGGCCAAATTTCCGGCATCGTAAACAGTGGCTACTCCTTAGAAATCCTAAAGCGCATTGCTACGCAGGGCGATAAAATCCAGGCGGCCCACATCCAGTTTAATCTGCAGCCCGTCAGCACCTACACAGACCCGGTAGCTAAAGCGCGGCCAGCGCATCGGTTTATTAAATTTTAATTTTGAGGCCCGACCGGACTGAACGCTTATGCTACTTGTCATGAACCGGTAATCTCACTCGCTGCGCGCGTACGGAGATTGCCGTTTCAGACTCTGTGGTAGGGCAACAAAGTAAAAGACCCAAGCTGCACTTGGGTCTTTTACTTTGGCGGGCCCGACCGGACTTGAACCGGCGATCTCCTCCGTGACAGGGAGGCGTGATAACCACTTCACTACGAGCCCAGGTTGTAAAGTAACAGGGGTAATTGTAGCAGCTTGCTGGCTGTTTGTCTACTATTGGTGCGGGTGGGGGGGTATAGCTTCGCGCCAGGCTCGCTTTTACCTCTAAAGAAGGCTCGCTTGGGCTCTGCATAGACTGCTCGCTCATTGCTCGCATTATCGAACGTTCTGTTACTCCTGCTCAACCAAACCAATATAAAACCCGGCGTAAAGCCGGGCTTTATATTGGTGCGGGTGGGGGGAGTCGAACCCCCGTCCCAACCTTGGGAAGGTTATATAATGGCCGTTATACGACACCCGCATGAGCCGATTTTGCCGGACAGTAGTTCCTTAGGGAAGTACTGCGCTTGTTCCAGTGCTCGGAGTAAAACTTCTGTGCGCTTTAGCCGCGAGCGCACCGGCACAGCAAGTTGCATCATCAGTTCAATCCTGGCAATGCCAAGGTCTTCATGGAGCCACCTAGCAGGATCGAACTGCTGACCTACGCGTTACGAATGCGTCGCTCTACCAACTGAGCTAAGGTGGCGTCATGCAACAGATAGTATATCCTATATTGAGTAACAAAAGCTACTAGTAAATATCGATGGTTTTGCTCTTGCACCGCGGCGAATTACTTTCACCTAATTACCCGTAGCGGAACATATAACTGCGCCGCAAAACAGTTTGGCCAAAGAACGATTGTCTATACCGTTAGAATCCCATAGGCGTACGCCACAGTAGAAAGTTACGGCTACTTGCTACTTGGACTTGGCGACCATACACCGCCGCCCCTTATAATATCTGTTTTCAGTACCAACTAAGATACAAAAAATGCTACAATAAGGCCAGTTTATGGCAAAATCCTCATTCTTTAGAGATCATATCCTACTCCTGCTGTTAAGCATTAATGGCTTCCTGGCATTGGGGGGCGTGATTTTTGTTCTGGCGCGGCTGGGTAGCGCTCACGGCAGCGGCTATATTGTGCAGTACCGCTCTTCGCTTGGCGTGGACGCCTTTGAACAAGGGACCGTCTCAGGAATCTTAATTTTTCTTGCATTCATGGTACTGGTCTTTACCGTGGGCGCTTTTCTAAGCCTACGGGCGTATAAGCTGAGTCGCAATATTGCGTTGATTGTTCAGTCTATGACGGCCCTACTCCTAGTATTAAGTATTATCGTCAGTGGGGCGTTGCTGTTACTCCACTAGTATGAAAAAGATAGAGATTCCGTTTGAGAAGGATCGACGCGGATGGTACAGGTTCTTTGAGATTCTGCCTGGGTCGCTCAGCTATTTTATGCTGGCGCTGCCCGTAATCCTTAGTCTTATTAATGTTACGGCCGCATTGGCGTTTATCTTAGTCTACCTCCTGGTCTACTTTATCCGCACGTCCGTAGCCGGGCCCATTAGGTCAATTGCTGGCTACCGCACACACAGGCAGCACATGAAGCTGGACTGGCCGGCACTTTTAGCCGATGTCCAGGCAGGCAAGGTTAGCGCCAAGCATGCACCACGCTGGCATGCTCAAAACTTGGCTAGGCGGGAGACATTTACTAAACAGTACCAACCAGACAACCTACTACATGCCGTAATCATTGCTACCGTTAATGAAAGCCGCGAGGTGCTGGAGCCAACCATCCAGTGTGTGCTAGACAGCCAGTACGACCCGCAAAAAGTCATATTAGTGTTCGCTTATGAGGGTAGAGCGGGCAAGCCCACCGAAGATAGAGTACAAGAATTACTCAAATTGTACGGTCCGCGGTTTAAGCACGCTATGGCAGTATGTCACCCGGCTAATTTGCCAGGAGAGGTCATTGGCAAGGGCGGAAACGTGACATATGCCGGCCGCGAGCTAGCTAAATACGTTGCCGCAGAAAACATAGACCCGGCTAATGTAGTCGTCACTACGCTGGACGCTGACAACCGTCCGGACCCACGCTACCTAGCTGCGCTGAGCTACCTGTACTGTGTATCGCCCAACCCACTGCGGGCTAGCTACCAGCCACTTCCTATGTATACCAACAATATTTGGGATGCACCCACGCTCATGCGGGTGATTGCCACCAGCAACAATCTCTTTTATATAGTTCAAACGCAGCGACCACATTTGCAGCGCAACTTTAGCGCCCATGCCCAAAGCCTGCAATCGCTGCTAGATATGGATTTTTGGAGTCGGCGCACAGTAGTAGAGGACGGGCATCATTTTTGGCGTTCTTATTTTTGCTATGATGGCGACTACCGAGTCTACCCGCTGTTTGTTCCCATATACCAAGACGCGGTGTTGGCGGACGGCTATCTTAAGACTATTAAGGCGCAGTTTGTGCAGCTGCGTCGGTGGACCTATGGTGCATCCGATGTTGCCTACATTGCTAACCAAATCTTTATGCGCAAGAGCCCGGCGCCTAAGTGGGATAGCATAGGCAAATTGCTGCGGACCTTAGAAGGCCACGTGACTTGGGCTACCGGTACAACCTTGGTCTTTTTTGCGGCCTTTATACCGCCGCTGATTCACCCAGACGCCATTGGCGCCCAGCTGCTGCCCAACATCGTCAGTAACTTCCAGCGCGTGGGTATCTTGTTCTTGCTGGCGAGCGTCTACATATCTCTGGTTACGTTGCCACCACGTCCCGCGCGCTATAAACGACGGCATTCAGTACTAATGGTTGCTCAATGGGCCTTGGCGCCGGTGGCGGCAATCGGCTTTGGATCACTTGCTGCATTTAATTCGCAGACCCGACTTATGCTGCGCAAATACCTGAGCAAATTTGACGTTACAGAAAAAGCCGTCAAGACAGAGCACGGAAAAACAATTAGCACAGAAGCCGACCCAGACAGTTAGGCGCCTTTGTGCAGTGCGGCGTAGTGAGCGGCGGCCAGCTTATCAAATCTAGTTAGGGCGACTTGCACCGCCCGGACTATTTGCGATTTTTGCAAAGCACCACTTTTTGCCTGCACGGCCAGCTTAGCAGTAATAGCGTCTGCGAGCGCGCCGGCATCTGTTAAACTCGTAGACCTGTGCTGCAAACTTTTATAGAGACTCAAGAAAAGCCTATCCCGTTCATAGGGGGTAGGCTTTTTTGACCCTGTAACGACTAGGCTACGCCGATAATCTATGCCCTCTAGCGTGGTAACCACCACGTCGCACATTGTGCAATTACGCCGCCGCCAGACTTGATTAGTCCGTTTGAGCTGCCGGGAGTTGCTAACATCAAGTTTTGCGCCGCATGTGTTACAAACCATGTCTATATGTTGACATGTCGCTATTAAAAACACAAGTGGAAAACTTTTGTGGATATGGGGATAAAAAAACACCTCTGTTACCAGAGGTGTTTGCTGGATGTCTTATGTCTGACAAACAGATGATGCGCT
This sequence comes from Candidatus Saccharimonadota bacterium, assembly GCA_020428025.1. Lineage (GTDB taxonomy): Bacteria > Patescibacteriota > Saccharimonadia > Saccharimonadales > UBA4665 > JAGQNO01. The sequence goes on from JAGQNO010000009.1 coordinate 19,886, forward strand.
GATCCACTCTATTGAGCGGGGCGCAGGCGCCGGATGCGGGCTGCTTTAGTTGAAGAAGCAAGTTCTTCGTAAAACAGCTGAAACGTATCAAGCGTGCTTTGACTTTGGTTATTCAAAACTCCCAAAAAGTCCTGTTTAACGTAACCATTATAGCGCGTCCGCTTGACATTGTCAAGTATATGTTGCTTTAGTGCTTATGCTTAACAGAGGTAGAGATTATCTGCAAAATCGCTTTTTATGTGTATAATGACAGTATGAAAGCAAAGCAAACAACACTCGGAATCCTGGTTATTTTGGCAGGGGCTATTGTTCTATTCGTTAACACTAATACCGGTCCGGCCAGGGAATTAGCCGCTGATTGG